>CAJMLC010000011.1 GCA_905214155.1 uncultured bacterium
ATCAGGCGGCCTGTTCCCTGCTTGATCAGGCGTGGGACCGCAAGGCGCCCCTCCGGCAGCTCGGTGTGTCGGTCACGCAGCTGGGCGACGGGACGCTCCGGCAGTACAGCCTCTTCGACGCCGCCGACTATGCCCGGCAGGAAAAGCTCGACACGGCCGTCGACGCGCTGCGCGAAAAATTCGGCGAGGGCGCGCTCTTCCGCGCGGCCCTGCTCCACAGTGACGAGCGCATGGCCGGCGGCCTGCACAAAAAGCGCCGCACCGGCATCACCAAGCCCATCGAGGACGAGGCCGCCCGCATCCGCAAAAAATATGGGAACAACGATTGACGCAGGTGCGTCGAATGGCTATCATTTAGAAAGACATCAAGAAAAGAGGCAAAGATAATGGAAGAAAAACGGCACGGCGGCGCGGGCCGCGTGATCGTGGTGATCTTGATTTTGGCAGTTTTGCTGGCGGCGGGAGCGTTTTTCCTGTTCGGCGGACGGGTGCGCGTGGAGACGCCGTCGTTCTCCACGGGCTACCGCTATGACCGCGAGAAGGACTATGCCACGCTTGATACCTTCCCGGCGGAAGGTGTGACGGCGGAGAAGGTCGAGCTGCACTGGATCTCCGGACAGATCGAGATCCGCGCGGCGGAGACGATCTCCGTCTCTGAGAACTTTGCGGGCGACGACGCGCAGCGCCTCCGCTGGCGGCTGGACGGCGATACGCTCATCGTGCAGCCATGCGCCTCCGGCGCGCAGGAGCTGCCGGAAAAGACGCTCACCGTCACGCTCCCGCAGACGGCCCTGCTCAAGGTCGATACCGTCTCGGCAGACTGCACCCTGACCGGTGTGCAGACCGCCCAACTGGACGTTGACAGCGTCAGCGGCGCGCTCCGGGGCGATGCCGCCGTGACGGAGATGCTCTCCGTGGATACGGTCAGCGGCGGCGCGTCGCTGGGTCTGACCGCTGCGCCGAAAAAAGTGACGGGGAATACCGTCTCCGGCGTGATGGAGCTTGCGTTCGAGGAGGCGCCTGGCACGGTGAAGCTGGACTCCACGAGCGGCAGCTTTGCCCTCGGCCTGCCCGCAGGCGCGGCCTATCAGCTGGACTGGAGCACGGTCAGCGGCGGCTGCGATGCCTCGGGCTATCAGGCCCCGGAGGGCCGCAGCGCGAAGAAGGTCAGGCTCACGGCGAATACTGTCTCCGGCGATCTCGTGATCTATACGAGATAACCAAAATCTGGACCGATTTTTCGGCGAAACCTTACAAAAAGCGGCAGTTCCGGTGGGAACTGCCGCTTTCCGGTTTACTTTCCGTGCCGGACGCGATATACTGCTCACGAGAGAAGGAGGCGAGGTCTATGCAGCGTACCCACCGGGCCTGGGCCGTGTGCCTGGGCTGCACGCTGATGCTGTTCGTCAGCGGCGGCCTGTCGGTCAACACGTTTTCCGTGACACAGCCCTATATTCTGGTCTACGGCGGTTTTACCAATACACAGACCTCCATGATCACCACGCTCCGTGCCCTGAGCTATCTGGGCTGCATGTTCGCCGCGCCGTTGTTTTTCCGTGTGCTGGGCTACCGGCTCGGTACTGCCGTCGCTGTGGCGTTTTCCGGGGTCTCGTTCGCCGTTTTCGCGTGCGCCAGAACGCTGGCCGGTTTCTATCTCGGCGGCGTCCTTGCCGGCGTCGGCTATGGCTTCGGCTCCATGATCCCCGCCACGATCCTGATGAACCGCTGGTTCCACCGGAAGAAGGGTCTCGCCATCGGCCTCTGCTCCGCGAGCACGGGCCTCGCCATGATCGTCTTCTCCCCGATCCTCACGGCGATCTGTGAAACGCGCAGCCTGAAGGTCTGCTTCTTTGTGGAGGCGGCGTTCTCCTTCGTCTGCGCGGCGCTGGTCTTCCTGCTCATCCGCGACACGCCGGAGCAGCTGTCCCTCGCACCTTATGGCGCGGAGGACGGCTCTGCGCCGGAGCAGTCTTCCGCAGCGGCGGACGCGGCGCCCCCGGCGCTGACGCGCAGACAGCTCCTGCCGCTCTGGCTGGCGGCCGGTCTGCTCGGTGCCGTGGCCTCGCCCGGCCCGTCCCACCTTATGATCCTGTATACGACTGCGGGCATCGGGGCCCATCAGGCCGCGCTGGCGGTCTCGGTGTTCGGTGTGGCCCTGATGATCGGCAAATGCATCTATGGCACGGCATGCGACCGCTTCGGCGGCTACCGCATGGGCTGGCTCTTCGGCGCGATCCTCTGCGCGGGCCTCGCGCTCTGCGGCATGGCCGATGCGCGGAGCATGCCGCTCATGTTTTCCGCTGTCGTGCTCTACGGCATTGGCGTCTCGCTGACGACAGTCGGCCTTGCGATCTGGGCGGCGGACTTCGGCGGCGAAGCGCGGGTCGCCCGGCTGGTGCGGCAGTTCCAGCTGAGCTACGCCATCGGCAGCCTCCTGCTGTCCACGATGCCCGGCATGATCGCCGACCGCACCGGCAGCTATGCCCCGGCCTATCTGGTGCTCCTGGCCTGCTCAGTCGTCAGCATCCTCGCCGTCCAGCGCGCCTATCGGACCCCAAAATAATGTGAAGCTTTTTCAGGAGCCGCTGCTTTGGCTGAACCAAAGCACCCTATACAAAAAGCATCCCGGCCTGTTTTCAGGCCGGGATGATCGTTTCTTTTGGGGAATTATTTCGCGTACTCGACCGCCTTGGTCTCGCGGATGACGTTGACCTTGATCTGGCCCGGATACTCAAGCTCGGACTCGATCTTCTTCGCGATGTCGCGCGCGAGCAGGATCATGTTGTCCTCGGTGACCTCCTCGGGCTTGACCATGATGCGGACCTCGCGGCCGGCCTGGATGGCGTAGGCTTTCTCGACGCCGGGGTACGAGCCGGTCAGCTCCTCGAGCTTCTCCAGACGGCGGATATAGTTCTCCACATTCTCGCGTCTTGCACCGGGGCGTGCAGCGGAGATGGCGTCTGCGGCCTGCACGAGGCAGGCGATGATGGTCTGCGGCTCCACGTCGCCGTGGTGCGCCTCGATGGCGTTGATGATGACCGGGTTTTCCTTGTACTTCTTGGCCAGCTCCACGCCCAGCTGAACGTGGCTGCCCTCCATCTCATGGTCGACCGACTTGCCAAGGTCATGCAGCAGACCTGCGCGCTTGGCCAGCGTCACATCCACGCCCAGCTCGCTCGCGAGCAGGCCCGCGATGTGCGCGACCTCGATGGAGTGGTTCAGAACATTCTGCCCGTAGGACGTGCGGTACTTCTGCCGGCCCAGCAGCTTGATCAGCTCCGGGTGCAGATTGTGGACGCCGGTCTCAAACGCAGCGCGCTCGCCCTCGACCTTGATCGTGTGGTCGACTTCGCGGCGGGCCTTTTCGACCATGTCCTCGATGCGTGTCGGATGGATGCGCCCGTCGGCAATGAGCTTCTCGAGCGCCAGCCGCGCGACCTCGCGCCGCACAGGGTCGAACGAGGAGACCGTGATGGCCTCGGGGGTATCGTCGATGATGAGGTCGACGCCGGTGATGGTCTCGAGCGTGCGGATGTTGCGGCCCTCGCGGCCGATGATGCGGCCCTTCATCTCATCGTTCGGCAGCGGCACGACGGAGACCGTCGCCTCCGCGGCATGGTCTGCCGCGCAGCGCTGGATGGCGGTGGAGATGATCTCGCGGGCGAGGGTATCGGCCTCGTCCTTATACTGCTGCTCGATCTCCTTGATCTTCATGGCGCTCTCGTGACGGACATCGTCCTCTACGCCCTTGAGGATATAGGCTTTCGCCTCGTCCTGCGTCAGGCCGGAGATCTTCTCCAGCATTTCCATCTGGCTGCGCTTGAGCGAAGCCACTTCCTCTTCCTGCTTCTGAACGGCAGCGACCTTGCGGGCCAGCTCGTCCTCTTTCTTCTCGTGCAGGTCGATCTTCTTGTCGAGCGCTTCTTCCTTCTGCTGCAGACGGCGCTCCTGTTTCTGGACCTCCGCGCGGCGCTCCTTGATCTCCTTTTCGGATTCGGTACGCGATTTATGGATCTCTTCCTTCGCCTCGAGCAGCATTTCGCGCTTCTTGCTCTCGCCGCCCTTGATGGCTTCGTTGATGATGCGACGGGCTTCTTCCTCCGCGCTGCCGATCTCTTTTTCGGCGACCTTCTTGCGGTACGTCGCGCCGACGAAGAAGAAAATGATGCCACCCACAACGAATCCCGCGATGCACAGGATAAGAGACAACATGTTGAATTCCATAATTTGCGGCCACACCTCCTATTCTACAGTATTGGGTATTGCGTCCGCCGGGCCGTGGCGGGCCTCCAGCGGGATGAATTGGAAAAACGACCCCCGAGATTCCCCAGATCTCTGGGCCGTCAAACAAATCCTACCCACCATTGTACCGTTTTTGGCCGGGTGTGTCAAGCAAGATTTCGCCATAGCGCACAAGAACCGGAGACCAGAGGCTCCGGTTTTGGGCGGTATCGCAGGATGGGCAACGGCGAACAGCCGCAAAATGGTTGACAATCCGTCAGAAATGTGGGAAAATCAAGTGGTAGCCAGTGCCTTCGGCATCCGGGTCCGCAGTGCGCCGCAGAGCAGTGTGCATACCACGATCTTCAGCGCGTCGCCCGGCAGATACAGCAGGCATCCGGCCCGCACGATCTGCCACACGCTCATCCCCTTGCCGAGATAGAGGTTGAGGATCAGCCCCATATACGGCGTGCCGATGAGATAGAGCACCGCGAGGCCTGCCAGAATGCCGAGCGCCATCGGCCAGAACGACTTTGCGTTTTTGCAGAGCATACCGATGACCCACGCGCTCGGGATCAGGCCGACCAGAAAGCCGAAGCTCGGCTGCAGGACGTAGGAAAATCCGCCGCCCATCGTGAAGATCGGCAGACCCACGAGGCCGAGCAGCACATAGACCGCCTGCGAGATCGCGCCGTATTTCGCGCCGAGCAGCACGCCGGCCATCGCCGTGAAGAAAAACTGCAGCGTGATCGCCGGGATGCCCTCGACCGGGATCTGGATTTTCAAAAATGCGCCGATGGCGGTCAGCGCCGCGAACAGCGCGGTGAGCACAAGTTGTTTGGTACGCATGGGAACCCTCCTATTGTAAACTTATTGACTTTATCCGCGGTTTACAATATCATAGATCCATCGAAAAAGCAAGGATAATTTTGCAATGACAAAAGATGAAATTCTGAATATGCTGCGCTCGGCATCCGCACCCATCTCCGGCGAGGAGATGAGCCGCGCCCTGGGCGTCAGCCGCGCGGCGGTCTGGAAGGCCGTCGACCAGCTCCGGCAGGAGGGCTACGCCATCGAGGCCGCCACGCGCCGGGGCTATCGCCTCGCCGCCCTGCCCGACCGGCTGGACGCCGCGGTCATCGCCGGGGATACCGGCGCAGACGTCCATGTCTATGAGGAAGTCACCTCGACGAATACCGTCGCACGGCAGCTGGCCGCCGATGGCTGTCCCGCCGGGACGTGCGTCCTGGCCGAGCGGCAGACCGCCGGCAAGGGCCGCCGCGGGCGCGGTTTCGCTTCCGAGGCGGGCGGGCTTTATTTCAGCATCGTGCTCCGCCCCGGCCTGCTGCCGGAGCAGATCATGCACCTCACGGCGATGACCGCCGTCGCCATCCGCCGCGCGATCCTGGAGACGACCGGGCTCGACGTCGGCATCAAGTGGACGAACGACCTCGTCTACGACCGCAGAAAGCTCTGCGGCATCCTGACCGAACTGTCCATCGAGGCGGAGACGCGGACCGTGGACTATGTCGTCGCCGGGATCGGCATCAACTGCAACCAGACCGCCTTTGCCCCGGAGATCACAGACGTCGCGGCCTCCATCCGCATGGAGACCGGGAACCTGGTCGACCGGAGCCTGCTGGCCAATGCGATGCTGCGCCAGATGCTCGCGCTCGCGCGCGAGCTGCAGAGCGGCAGAGCTGCGTGGCTGGCCGAATTCGCGGCGCACTGCGTCACGATCGGGCAGCCGGTGCAGATCATCCGCGGCGATACCGTGCGCGAGGCGTTCGCCGAGGGGATCGACGGCGAGGCCGCGCTCCTCGTCCGCTACGCGGACGGTACGTGTGAGGCGGTCAATTCCGGCGAGGTCTCGGTCCGCGGCCTGTATGGGTATGTCACCTGAAGGAGGTTTTTACAATGAACAACGAAGTATTGCGGAATATCAAGACGCGGCGGAGCTGCCGGGCCTATACGGCGCAGCAGGTCGAGCCGGAGAAGCTGAAGGCGATCCTGGAGGCCGGCACCTGGGCCGCGTCGGGCCACAGCTGGCAGGCGGCAAAGATCGTTGTGCTGCAGGATGCAGCCGAGATCGCCGAGCTCGAGCGGATGAACGCCGCCGTGCTGGGCAATCCGGACGGACACCCGTTCTACGGCGCGCCGGTGGTCTGCGTCGTGCTGGCCGATCCGGAGCGGGATACCTGCGTAGAGGACGGCTCGCTCGTCATGGGCAACCTGATGCTTGCCGCGCACAGCCTCGGCGTCGCCAGCTGCTGGATCCACCGGGCCCGCGAAGAATTTGACAGCCCGGAGGGCAAGGCCCTCCTGAAAAAGTGGGGCGTGGACGAGCGCTATATCGGCGTCGGCCACTGCATCCTCGGCTATGCCGCGAACGAAGCCCCTGCGCCGAAGCCGCGGAAGAACGATTATGTGATCTACAGATAAGGAGGATACCAATATGAAGAAAGCAGTCAAAGGACTTCTGAAGCTGATCGGCGGCATCATGGTCGCCGCGGGCGCGATCCTGGTCGTCGTGAGCTATCTCGACGAGCTCAAGGGCCTCGTGGAAAAGGGCAAGGCGCTCTGCAGCCGCTGCTGCCACCGCGAAAGCGACGACTGGGACGAGTGATCCCACCCATAAAAACCCCCGCGCTGTTCTCGGAACAGCGCGGGGGTTTGCGTATCCGTAAGAAGTCAAATGCCCGCCATCATCAAGCAGCACCTTGTAGGGGCGGACGGCTCTGTCCGCCCGCTTCTGCGATTTTGTGCCGCACTCCTGGTCGGCCCCTACAAATTCTATTTTAGAAATTTGTAAATTTTATGCGTTGTGGAATACTATCCCTTCAACGTCTGTTTCGCCTTCCACAGCGCCTCGCGCAGCGCATAGACATCCGCTTCCTCGTTCTCTGCGGAGAACGACACGCGCACCGACCCGTCGATCACTGCCGGGACCAGCTTCATCGCCTCCAGCACGTGGCTCCGGTGCCCCTTCGAGCACGCCGACCCGGCCGACACGAAAATGCCCTCCGATTGCAGACAGTTGATGATCCCCTGCGACCGCACGCCGGGCAGCGCGAGATTTACAATATGCGGCGCTTCCTGCGCCCCGATCAGCACGAGTCCCGGAACCTCCGGCAAAATCTCCCGCGCCAGATCGCGCAGCCGCGCCATTTTGGCGATGTCCGCCGCCGCGTCCGTCGCGGCCACGGCCGCGCCAAACCCGCAGATCCCCGGCACATTTTCCGTCCCGGAGCGGAAATTGCCCTCCTGTCCGCCGCCGTGAATGAACGCGGGCAGCGGCAGACCGGGCTTGATGTAGAGCGCGCCGACGCCCTTCGGCCCGTGGACTTTGTGTCCCGAGATCGAAATGAGGTCGGCCCCAAGCGTTTTGGCCTTGAACGGGACTTTCAGAAAGCCCTGCACGGCGTCCGTGTGGAACAGCGCCAGCGGCGCAAGCCGCCGCGTCGCGCGCACCATCTCCGCGATCGGCATGACCGCGCCGGATTCGTTGTTGACCATCATGATGGACACCAAAATCGTATCGGGCCGCAGCGCGGCCTTTAACGTCTCAACGGAGACAAACCCCGTCTCATCCGGCTGCAGATACGTCACCTCAAAACCCTGCGCCTCCAGCTGCTGCATCGGATGCAGCACGGCGTGGTGCTCCACGGCGGTCGTCACGATGTGTTTCCCGCGCTTGCCGAGGCGCTTCGCTGTGGAAAAAATGGCCCAGTTGTCGGCCTCGGTGCCGCCGGAGGTGAAAAATACGCGCTCTGTCTCCGCGCCGAGCGCCTGCGCGACCTGCGCCCGCGCCGTTTTCAGCCGGTGTGCCGCATCCATGCCCGGCCGGTAGACCGACGACGGATTGAACCAGCACTCCGTCAGCAGTTCGTTCATCGCGGCTACGCAGGCCTCGTTCGGTCTTGTCGTCGCGGAATTGTCCAGATAGATCATAAAATATCCCTTATTTCCCAACGCAGAAGCGTTCAAAAATTCGATTTGTGATGTCCTCGCGCATCGTCCGGCCCGTGACCTCGCCGAGTGAGAGCATCGCGGCCTCCACGTCGACGAGGACGGCGTCCGGCGTCAGGCCCGCCTGCATCGACCGCTGCGCGAGACGCAGCGAATCGCGCGCCCGGACGATGGCCTCGGCCTGCCGCGCGTTCGTCAGCAGTGAGCCGTCGCAAGGCGCGTCGTCCGCGAACAGCATGTCCATCGCCTGTTCGAGCAGTTCCATCCCCGCCCCGGTCTTCGCCGAGATCGGCACGACGTAGTCAAACGGCAGATCGGACGCCTCGATGACCTGCCCGAGATCGGTCTTGTTCATCAGCGCGATGCACGCCCGCGCGCCGAGCGCCGCGTCCATCGCCTCCTGATCCCCCGCCGAGAACGGCTTGCTCCCGTCGACGACGAACAGCGCGAGATCCGCTTCCTGCGCGGCGGCAAGGCTCCGCTCCACGCCCATCCGCTCGATCCGATCGTCCGTTTCCCGGATGCCCGCCGTGTCGAGCAGCCGCAGCAGATGCCGCCCCAGCCGGACGGTCTGCTCCACGGCGTCGCGCGTCGTGCCCGGAATGTCGGTGACGATCACGCGGTCAAAGCCCGCGAGGCAGTTCAGCAGGCTCGACTTGCCCGCGTTCGGGCTGCCGAGGATGACGGCGGACAGGCCGTCCTTCACGATGCGCCCCCGATGGCAGGTGGCGAGCAGGCGGTTGAGCGCCTTTGCGTCGCCATCCAGCTGTCCCGCGAACTGCGTCAGCTCAAACGGGTCGATGTCCTCATCCGGATAGTCCAGAACGGCGTGGAAATGCGCCAAAATATCCACTAAATTGTCATAAATCGGGTCAATTTTCCGTAAAATCGCACCCGCCAGCTGTCCGGCGGCGTTCGCCGCCGCGTCGGCGGTCTCGGCGTCGATCAGGTCGATGACGGCCTCCGCCTGGGTCAGATCCATCTGCCCGTTCAAAAACGCGCGGCGCGTGAATTCGCCCGGCCCGGCCTGCCGGAATCCGGCGGCAAACAGAGCCTCCAGTCCGGCGGTCAGCGCGGCGGGCGAACCGTGGCACTGAAATTCCACGGTGTCCTCGCCGGTATAGGAGTGCGGCGCATGAGAAACGAACGCCATGCAGTGGTCGACGGGCCGCCCCTCAGCGTCCGCCATCGTGCCGAGCACGAGCTTCCGATCCTCCGCAGCCTCCAGCGGCTTGCCGTCCGCACGGGTAAAGACCTTCGCGGCGCGTTCGATGCAGCCCTCGCCGGACATCCGCAGGATCCCGATGCCGCTCCGGCCATGCCCGGTCGCGATGGCCGCGATCGGGTGTCCCATTGTTACCGCCATTCCACGTCCATCCCCTTCTGCATCAGCGGGTTGATCTCCACGCGCGCCGGATCGCCCAGCGAGCACTGGATCCCACTGACGTCCGCCGCCGTGTGCAGCATCCCGATATGGCCGAGCACCTTGCAGCGCTTGCCGTTGATCGTCACATAATAGGCTTTCCCGAAGAGCATCACGCGCAGGCTTGCGGCGATGCGCCGCAGACAGTCGCGGAAGCGGAACAGATCGTTGCCCATCTCGCAGCCAAATCCGTTGTACCAGCCGACGGGCAAAATCGCGACGCGCGTCGGCCGCTTCGCCTTCCATCCCGCACCGTAGCCCGTGGTGTGCCCCTTGGGCAGCCATTTCAGCTCTTCCACCTGCGTCTCACAATAGCCGACGCGCTTGAGCCCATGCCCGCCGTGGACGCGGCCAAGCAAGGCCGAGCCGACGCGCACGGCGTCCATCGCCGCGCCCGAAAAATGCAGCACGCCGGAGGAATTGAGAATATGCGCCATCCCCGGCTCGATGCCCGCCTCTCGCAGCGCGGCGAGCACGCGGCCAAAGGATTCGATCTGCGCCTTTGTGGCCTTCTTGTCGCAGAACGCCGAGTGCAGATGCGTATAGATCCCGGTCACATGGATGGTGTCCATATAATGATAGACCGGCGTGATCTTCTCCATCTCCTCCGGCAAAAAGCCGTAGCGGCCCATGCCGGTGTCGATCTTGATGTGCGCCTCGGCGGTCACGCCCGCCTGGGCCGCGAGGCCCGCGAGGACGGAGGCGTCCTCCGTGCTCGAAATTGTAAAAATCACGTGCAGCGGCAAAAGCGCAGTGATCTCGTCGGCGTCCGCCGTCGGCTGGAGCATCAAAATCGGCTCCGTTTCAAAGCCGCCCTCGCGCAGCGCGCGGGCCTCGGCGATCTCCGTCACCGCAAAGTGATCGAGACCTGCCGCGCGGCAGGTCTCCGCCATCGGCAGCAGACCGAGTCCATAGCCGTTGCCCTTCAGCACGGCCCAGATCACGGCGCTGCCCGCCTTTTTCTGGAGTACCTGAATGTTGTTTTGGATCAGCTCGCGCTCGACCAGATAGCGTTTCATACGCAGCCTCCGTTATTTGCCCCGGTTTTTGATCAGATAGACCTGCTTGCGCAGCTCTTTGAAGACGCTCGTCCCATGCTCCACGGCCCAATAGACCGCGGGGCTCAGCACGAGGTCCATCTCGCCGACGAACTCGGTGAAGTCGCCGCCGAAGCCCTGCTTGAAGCGGAACAGGCCGTAGAGCGGATTGTCCTCCGACACGTCGCCGCTCACGCCGCGGAAATCATACATCCGGCAGCCCTTTTCCACGGCCCACTGGATCATGCTCCATTGGAGCAGATAGTTCGGCATCAGATTCCGGTGCTCGTTGCTCGACGCGCCGTAGAGATACCAGACCTTGTCGCCGTACCAGATCGCGAGCGTTCCCGCGATCGGCGTCCCCTCGGGGTCAAACGCCATATAGAGCCGCGCGTGCTCGCCAAGGTTGTCGAGCATCGCGGAGAAATATTCGGGCTTTCGCGTGACGAAGCCGTCGCGCACGCCGGTCGTCAGCATGAGCTCGGCAAACGCGGGCACCATTTCCTTCCCGCAGACCTTCACGGTCACACCCTTGCGCGCAGCGAGGCGGATGTTGTAGCGCCACTTCTGGTGGAAGCCCGCCATGATCTCCTCCTCGGTCTTGCCCGCAATGTTCAGGCGGAAGACGTAGCGCGGCTGGATGGCCTCGAAGTTTTTGCCGCCCTCCTTGCCCCGGAAGCCGAAGCTCCTCAGCATCTCGGCAAAGGCCGTGTCGGACGAGGGCACGTCCGGATCGATCTTGATGACGTAGGCTTTCTTCTGCTTCGCGAGGGCCTTGGCCCCCTCCAGCAGCTGCGCGAACGTCTCCCGGTCGTCCAGATCGCAGACCGGCGCGCGGCAGCCATACATCAGCGTCCGCCCGATGCCGGGCACCTTCCGCGTCATGAGCGCCATCGTCCCTTTGATCTTGCCGTCTTCGCCGCGCACGGCGACGGCGTCCCAGTCCCACATGGGCTTCTGCTTGCTCCAGAGCCAGCTCTGGGCAAAGTTGCCCTTCGGATGCGACTGGACAAACGCCTCATATTCTGGGATTTGCTCCTTCGTGATGATCTCGTACATATCGTTCACCTGTAATTCTCATAGTCATTCTATCTTGCCCAATTTTCCGCTGCACCTTGTAGGGGCGGACGACTCTGTCCGCCCAAATCCCGCCGCAGCGGAAGGCCCCCTCTACCAAGAGGGGGCTGTCATGCGAAGCATGACTGGGGGAGTGTCAGCACTGAATCGAAAGATTCAGCAGCGCCAGCGTCTCCTTCAGCTTCTCATAGAAGCCCTCCGCCGTGCGCGGCAGGTTCGGCTCATTGTACCATTCGCAGGGATCGAGCTCCGTGTCGCCGAACTTCCGCGCGAACGCCGCGCCGAGGCCCATCGCTTCCGCGTAGGGCAGCGTCCGGTAAAAATACTGCGGGTCGCGCTGCAGGCGCATCAGCAGGTGCGACGGTGTTACGCGCCGCAAAAACTGCCGGAACCCCAAAACCTGCCCCAGCAGCCGTCCGCCCGCGCGGCTCCGCCGTCCGCCGTGCCGCGTGAGCACGCCGGTCAGCGCGCTGAGCGCCGCGGCCAGCAGCATCAGCGGGAACGTCCCGCTGAGGTTGCCCAGCACCAGCATCGCCACCGCGCACGCGCCGCCGAGCGCCAGCACCGGCACCCGCCGCAGATACCAGCGGATCGCCGCCAGCTGGATACACGCGCTCATCGCCGCACCGAGCACAAAGCAGAGCGCCAGCACCAGCCACCGCAGCGGCAGCACCGGCAGCAGAAAGCTCGCCGCAGACAGCAGGGCCACACCCGAGCAGAGTGCCGCCAGCGCCCGCATTACCAGCACATTCCCGCTCCCCCGCTCATAGAGCCTCCGGCCCCAGAAGCGGGCCAGCGCCCCTGCGGCGCTTTTGGCGGTATTTTTATAATGAATGCTCGCGCCGTCGCAGCGGTCGGCCTTGGCAAAGAGCGCGGCAAAGAGCTTACACTCCAGGCCCCGCCGCTCATTGCCCATGTACATGTGCCGCAGCAGCGAGACGTGCCCCTGCGGGTCGACGGCGATGGACAGATAGCCGAGCGACGCCCAGTGGCAGAGCAGCATGTTGAAGTCCGGCTTCGCGCCCGCCAGCAGAAACGGCAGGTCGCACGGCAGCGCCGAATCCGGCGGCAGCGACCGCGACGAGACCGACAGCCGCGCACTGCGCAGCGTCACGAACCAGTATCCCAGCGCCAGCACCGCAAACAAAATGCAGAATGCCGCCGCTACCCAGTTGGCCGACCAGCCGGAATATGTCCCGGTAAAATAGCGCGGCCCGAGCGCCAGCGTCATCGTCAGCGATTCGTGATCCTTGAGCGCGGTGTCGAGATCGCCGAGCAGGACGGCCCCCTGCCGCGCGGCAGTCATATAGTCCTCGATGACGTCGCCATAATAGCCGCTGGAAAAGCTCGGCACGGTCTCGATGTCCTTCGGCATCGTCACCGTGAAGGAGAAATGCTCGATCGGATAGTCCCACTTCGGGCACAGCAGCGTCAGCGTCAGCGTCTGCTCGCCGGCCGTCTCGCTCACGAGTCCGGAGAGCGTATAGGTGACGGTGAACGTCCGGCTCCCGGCGAATCCGGCGTCGTCCTTCAGCTGGAACAGCGTATACCCGTCCTCGACGGTCTTCTGCGCGCGATAGCCCGCGATGGACGCGCGCTTCGCGTTCGCGCCGAGCGGGATGGTCAGGCTCTGTTCAATGCCGGTGAACTCGATCGTCACCGTCTGCGTCACCTGGCACGATCCGTTGCCCGCGACGAGACAGTCCGTCCGCAGATCGGTGATCGTCCCGGCGGCGGCCGCCCCGGTCGTCAGCGCCAGCAGCAAACACAGCAGCAGGAAAAAACGTTTGATGATACTCACCCCATAGAAAATTCTGCAATCATGGATAAAATACCACAGTCTGGCGGAAAATGCAACTCTTTGCACCGCGGCGCGGCGGAAAAGCGTGGGCAGACGCAAAAAAATTCCCGGCGCTCCGTTAAACGGAACGCCGGGACGCCCTGATGTAGTTATGCGAATGCGATGGCCTCGATCTCGACGAGCGCGCCCTTCGGCAGCCGCGCGACCTCCACAGCGCTGCGCGCGGGCGGTTCGCCCTCAAAGAATGTCGCATAGACCTCGTTCATGGCCGCGAAATCGTCCATGTTCTTCAAAAAGACCGTCGTTTTCAGAACGTTTCCGAGGCTGCTTCCGCCCGCCTCGAGCACGGCCTGCACGTTTTTCAGCGACTGGCGCGTCTGCTCCGCGATGCCGTCCCCGGCGAACGCGCCGGTGGCCGGGTCGATGGGGAGCTGGCCGGACGTGATGATGATGCCCGCGCCGCGGACGCCCTGCGAATACGGGCCAATGGCCGCCGGGGCCTGCGTGGTGCTGATGATCTCCTTCATAAAAACCCTCCTGTTCCTGCTTGCGCGGCGTTTCCTGAACCGCGCTCTTGATCCCACCATAGCATATCGCCATCGGAAAAGCAAGTGAAAAAGGCCCCGGACGGCGGCTGCCGTCCGGGGGATCCTGTTTTACGGAAGGATCGCTGTGAGCTGTTCGTCGGAGAAGGTATAGACGCTCCCGTCCTCGTATTCGACGGACAGCGCGGCTAGGCATACCGACGCCGGTTCACGTCCGTCGCCGCCCCAGAGCGTCTCCACGTCCTCTGTTCCGCCGCCATGTGCGAACGGCCCGCTGGCCACGCGCTCGCAGATCTCCGCGCCCGTGGATTCCAGACTGATCACCACGCCCTCGGCGTCGTAGAACGTCACGCCGTAGTAGACATAGTGGATGGTCTGCTCCGATTCGCTGATAAAGCCGAAATGCAGCTCCGCGCCGCCCGCCTCGAGCGGTTTGACCTCCAGCCGTGTCACGCGGAGGATGCCCCGCGCCTCGTCGATCGCTACCTGGAGCCGCGCTGCGGCCTCCATCGTGTCAAAGGTCTCGCGCGCCTCGACCAGCACGCGGTGATTTGTGACCGAAGCCGCCTCGCTCTCGCTCAGGCCGTTGTAGGCGTCCTCGGCCTCGCGGATGCGGTCCTCGCTCGAGAGCGTGACCTCACCGATCGCGTCGATCAGCTCGTCCACGTGCTGGATGCGCAGCGCGGCATACTGCTCCTCGTCGCGCACGAGCACGTCCCGGTTCGCCACCTGCGACTGGATCGCGCCGCTGAAGCCGTCGTAAAGCCCGCGCGCGGCGCGGATGGCCTCGCCGCTGTCCAGCGTCACGTCGCCGATGGCGCGGATGGCGTCGGTCGTCGCCTGGATGGCCAGCGCGTCAAAGGTCTGCTCCGCGGCGGAGAGCGTCTCGCGGTTTGCCACCTGCTCCTGCGCCTCCGGGCCCACGGCGTCGTAGGCCGCGCGGGCGGCGCGGATGGCGTCGAGGCTGTCGAGTGTCACGTCGCCGATCGCGTCGATCGCGGTCTCCGCGTCTTTTACGCAGGCCGTGGTCTCGGCCTGCTGCTCCAATACCGTCTCATATTCGGTCTGCGCCTCTTCGAGCACGGTCAGATTCGGCAGCTTGTCCCGTTGTTTATCGTTCAGCGCCTCGACGGCGGCCTCCGCCGCTTCGATCTGCGCGCCGCTCTCCGCGGTCACAGCGCCGATCGCGTCGATCGCCTCCTCGGCCTGCCGGATCTCGCCGCAGGCACAGAGCGTCAGAAGCAGCGCCGCCAGAATAGCCAGTGCCACTGTACGTTTCATGGTTCGATTCCTCCAATGTGTGATGGCCGCGATTCGGCCAAATTTTCAAGCATATCCTAGCATAAGCGCCCTCAAAAAGCAAGTATTCCGGACAGGCTTCCCCCTCTGGAATTTTGCGCCGGACGGCCCGCGCGGTTGACCGCCGTGCCAACCCGTGTTATGATAATAAAAAATGTGCCGAAACGGCGCAAAACAGGAGTATGGGATATGGAACAGGGCATTTGGACACGTGAATTTCTGATCTCGCCGGAGCTTTGCGGCATGGACGGGCGCCTCGGCGCGCTGGGCGGGCTGACGCTGTTCCAGTCGCTGGCGGCGGAGCATGCCGAGCAGATCGGCGTCGGCTTTGCGGCGATGGCGCGGCGGCGGGAATTCTGGCTGACGGTCCACTGCCGGATCGAGCTGTGCAAGCCCCTCGCGCTGATGGACAGCGTGACCGGCGAGACGTGGCCGGAGGCGTGCCGTGCGGAGAGCGTCCGCTGCTTCCGGAGCTACCGCCTCCGGCGCGGCGATGAGGTCTTTGCCGTCGGGCGGACCGAGTGGGCCATCCTCGGCGGCGCGGGCAAGGTCGTCCCGTTCGGGCAGTCCGGCTTCCCACAGGACTTCCCATTCCCTTCCATGGCCGCGATCGAGCAGAAGCCGCGCCGCTTCGTCGATGATTTCGCGGAGCCGGGCGAGGCCTATCCCGTGCGCGCGACGGACATCGACGTCGGCCGTCACGTCAACAACCTCGCCTACGTCCGCGCGATGCTCGGCTGCTGCACGGCCGAGGAGTTGACACGGGTGCAGACGTTTGAGATCCACTATGCTTCTCCCTGCCTCGAGGGCGAGACGCTCCGCCTCTGCCGCCGGGACGACGGCGCGGAGACGCGCCTCGCCGTGAAAAAGGAGAACGGCAAGGCCGCGGCCCTCGCGGCGCTCACGTTCCGGACATGAAGCTGTATTGGAGACAGACCGTCCTGCCGGACGACGTGCTGCTGGCGCGCCTCTCGCCGGAGCGGCGGGAAAAAGTGCTGCGGTGTCATGATCTGGAGACTGCGGCGGGCCTTGCGGCGTCTGGCCTGCTGCTTGCGGAATATGTCGCGGAAGAGGGGGCGGTGCTCCGCACGCCGGAGGGCAAACCATATCTGCCGGGCGGGCCGGAATTCAGCCTGAGCCACGGCGGAAGTCTCGCGGTGCTGCTGATTTCCAACACGCCGTGCGGCGTGGACGTGGAGCGGGTGGATCGAACGGCATCCGAGCGGGTGCGGGCGCGGGTGCTCCGGCCGGAGGAAGCGGAGAGCTGCCGGGCCTTCGCATGGCTCTGGACGCGGAAGGAAGCGGTCATGAAGCTGGACGGACGGGGCCTCGGCCTCGACCCGCAGCGCTTTTCCGTGCTGGGGGCGCGGACGCGGCTGGACGGGCGTGAGATCGCGCTCGCAACGCAGATCGTGTACGGCCATTTTATCAGTATTGCATACGATAAAAAATAAGCCAAGATAGATCGAATCGATGAAGAGACAAAGGAGACGGGATATGACGACCTGTATCAAGTGCGGCAAGGAAATACCGGACGGCGAGCTGTTCTGCGCCGAGTGCGGCCTGAACCCCGGCGCGGCAGAGGCGCGCCCGCGCCCGTCTGTCCCGGCGCAGCCGGGCCGGATGCAGACGCCGGTGCGGCGGGCAGAGCCGCTGCGGCCTGCGGAGCAGCGCCCGCCGGAACCCGCCGCGAAGCCGGAAAAGAAGGAAAAGCGCCCGGGCCGGGCATTGACGGTCTGCGCGTGCATCGTCGCTGCGGTCAGCCTCGGTCTTGCGATCTGGCAGTTTTCCGGCCTTGCGCGGCAGCGCCGGGCCATCCGCCTGCGCGAGGATGACCTCGCCGAGCGGGAAAAGCGCCTGACCACGCTGGAGACGCAGATCGACGACCTGACGGCGGAGCTCGCCGCCGAAGAGGCGAAGACCGCCGCGCAGACGCGCCAGATCGAAACGCTGCTCGCGACGGTCGACAGCGCAGAAAGCTCGGCCAACCAGTCGCAGTACGACCTCTCGGAGCAGCAGAAGGAGCTGGAGAAGACCACGGACGAGAACGCGGCGCTGGAGGAACAGGTCACGGCACTGGAACGGGAGAACGAACGGCTGCGGGCCGACTATGATGCGCTCTATGCCACGGTCGACGCGCAGAGCGAAAAGCTCCGCTTTGTCGACAGTTATGTCGTATTTGTCGAGGACGACGGCACCGGCAACTATCACCGCTACGACTGCGGCAAGTTTTTGAAGAAGAATTTCTGGGCCTACAGCCGCAAGCTCGCGGAGCGGCAGGGGTATACGCCCTGTGCGCAGTGCTTCGGCAGCTGATCCAAACGGCGGAAAAAGAAAGAGAAGGAACAAACGGATGGACATTTCCGGACTGGTGCATCAGCTGGTGCTGATGTTTTTCGCGATGGGCGTTGGCTTCCTCGGCGGGAAGGCCGGCGTGCTCGGCGAAGATGAAAATAAAATGCTTTCCTCATTGGTGGTCAACATTACAAATCCGCTGCAGATCGTCGCGTCGGTGATGGTCGGGGAGCGGCTGCTGACCAACGGACAGGTCCTGCAGCTCACGGGGGTCAACTTTGCCTGTTATTTCCTGCTGATCGGCCTGGGCTGGCTGCTGGTGCGGGCGATGCGCGCGCCGGAAAAGGACGCGCGGATCTATGTTTTCCTGCTGGTCTTTTCCAATGTGGGCTATCTGGGCTATCCGCTGGCGGAGGCGCTCCTCGGCGCGAGTGCGCGGTTCTGCATCTCGATCTTCGTGCTGGGCTTTCAGATCTTCTGCTGGACCTACGGCGTCTATCTGCTCGACGGTTCGAGCAAATTCCGCCTCTCGTGGGACATCCTGCGCCGCCCGTGCGTGATCGCCGCGCTCGTGGCCTATGCGCTCTATTTCAGCGCGCTGCGCGTCCCGGCAATCGTGGGCCAGATGGTCGACTACGTCGGCAACCTGACCAGCCCGATGGCCATGCTGATCATCGGCTCTGCGCTGGCAAAGCTCTCGCTGCGGACGGTCTTCGGCGACTGGCGGGTATATGTGCTCTGCGCGGTGAAGCTGGTGGCCATCCCGCTGGGCCTCTGGGTGCTGCTGCGCGGCGTTCTGACGCATGACCTCATGCTCACCACGCTCATCCTTGCGCGGGCCATGCCCGCCGCCACGAATTCCACGATCCTCTGTTATCGCTGCGGGCGCGACGGGTCGCTGGCCTCGGGCTGCGTCTTTTTGTCCACGCTCCTCTCGCTCGTGACCATTCCGCTCGTGCTCACGCTGCTGTCCGCGGCGGCATAAGATGTGTCTGTAAATTTGGATCTCCCGCAGGGCCGACGAACCGTCGGCCCTTTTTATTTTGCTGCATGCTGCCCGTGCCCAGATCCTCGCGAGCCGCGGAAAGGCCCCAAATAGACGCGTCATGCGAACCAGTGACCGATGTCACTGGCGTGGCAAGCCCGTAGAGCTTCCGGGAGCGTCACGGAGCGCAAAAAAGCGGACGGGCAATGCCCGCCCCTACGGATTCTACCGCACGTCGATCTTAACCGTAGGGGCGACCATTGGCCGCCCGCCTCCCTCGCCGCAGCGAAAAAGCCCTCCACTGCGAAGAGGGGGGACAGATTGCCGCAGGCGATCAGGGGGGAGAAATTTTCAAGCTCCCCCAGCCGTGCGCGTAAGGAACGCGCGCCCGGCGATCGCCCCGTCATTTTGCTGAAAATGGAAGGGCTGCACAGAAAAAAGACGCGCGTTTTTGCGCGTTTCTGCCAAAATATACAAAACAGCAGACGCGGCATTTGCGAAATTGGTAATTTTGTGATAAGATAAGCCTGCTGTGCATTTTAACGTGGTAAAGAGAGAATGAAGCAAAGCGACGAAACGAAAGAGAGAAGAAGGAGAGAAAAACATGGAAAATAAGCGAAGCTCGTGGGGGAGCAACCTCGGGTTCCTGCTGGCGGCGGTCGGTTCGGCGGTCGGCCTCGGGAATATCTGGGGCTTCCCGTACAAGATGGGCCGTTCGGGCGGCTTTACATTTCTGCTGATCTATCTGCTGTTGGCGGTGTTCGTGGGCCTCGTTATCATGGCGAGCGAGCTGGCGCTCGGCCGGAAAACCGGGCTCGGCGTCGTGGGCGCATATCAGGCGGTGTCGAAGAGATTCGGCTGGGTCGGCTGGCTCGGCGTGCTGTCGCCATTCCTGATCATGAGCTTCTATGCGGTGCTCGGCGGCTACTGCATCCAGTACATGTCGCTGAACATGGCGGAGCTGTCGTTCAACCTGTCGGACATTTTCGGCGCGCCGCTGGCCGGCGGGGCGACGTTCGGCGCGATGCTGGACAATCCATTCGGCTGCGCGGTGTTCACGGCGCTGTTCCTGTTCATCTGCATGATGATCGTCAAGGGCGGCGTCGCCGAGGGCATTGAAAAGTTCAACAAGATCGGCATGCCCGCGCTGTTCGTCATGCTGGTCATCGTCATCATCCGTTCGCTCACGCTGCCGAATGCCGTCGAGGGCCTGAAGTACATGTTCGTGCCGGGCTACGCGGTCGAGGCCGGGTTCATCGAGGAGGCGCCGAGCGTCATCTCCGTGCTGGCCACGGCGGGCGGCCAGATGTTCTTCTCGCTGTCGCTCGCGATGGGCGCGATGGTGACCTACGGCTCGTATCTGAGCAAGAAGGAAAACATCGTGAAAAACTCCGCCGTCATCGTCATTGCCGATACGATCGTCGCGCTGATGGCGGGCCTCGCGGTCATTCCGGCGGCGGTCGCCAATGGCATTTCGAGCGGTATCCCCGTCAATGAGATCGCCCTCGGCGGGCCGAAGCTCCTGTTCGTGACGCTGCAGGACGTGTTCGCGAACATGGGCGCGCTCGGCCCCGTGTTCGGCGTGCTGTTCTATCTGCTGGTCATCATCGCGGCCATCTCGTCGGCCATCTCGCTGATGGAGGTCGTCGGCGCGTTCGCGATCGACAACGCCGCAAAAAAGGGCAAGCAGGTCGACCGGACGAAGGTCACGCTGGTCGTCTCCGGCCTGATCCTGATCGAGGCGCTGCTCGTCGCGGTGGACGGCCTCGGCTCGACGGGTATCTTCCGCTGGAAGGCGTCCGCCATGTGGAACGACTGCATGCTCGATTTTATGGACTGCTGGTCCGAGGGCGTGGCCATGCCGATCGGCGCGATGCTGATGTCGCTGATGATCGGCCTGGAGCTGAAGCCGAAGTTCGTGCTTGAGGAGATCGGCTCGGCCGGCGGCTTCTTCCGCAGATTCTATGCGTTCTGCATCACGATCGTCTGCCCGCTCGTGATGGCGCTCGTGACGGCGGGGCAGTTCATCGACTTTTTCGTCGGCACGGACGATGGGATGGATGCGCAGCTGATCTGCTACGCGGCGGCAGCGGCGCTGCTGGTGGCCTTCGGGGTCGCCGCGGCGGTCCGGCCCAAAAAACGATAAGGGCAACACCGCACAATTGCGTCGGCGCGCTTCGGCGGATCTTTTCCGCCAATTCTTCGGTTTGGAAAGTTTGAAATACATAGAGTATTCCTACACTTTCCGAACCTTGACTTGGCGAAAAATCTCTCGCCGGATCTGCTTGCCGAATTGTGCGGTGCTGCCTAAAACCGGCCCTCTGAAAAGAGGGCCGGCTTTTGTCATTTCGGGAGCGTGTGCCACTGCTTGCGCAGCAGGAGATAAAGAATGATCATGCCTGCCGCGGTCAGCAGCGCCTGCACAAGGCCGGACGTCACGAACGTCAGGATGCAGAGCAGACCCGCGACGATGGCCGTCGCGAGGAAGGCCGTCCGCCGTGCGCTGGCCGCGAACCAGATCAGGCCCGCGCACTTGAGCAGCAGGAGCGACGCCTCTAAAATGTAGAACCAGAGGAACATCGAGACGCTCTGCATCATCATATCCAGCAGATCGCGCATCGGCGACAGCTCCGGATACGCCGCAAAGACGTCGTTGAACCATTCCTGATTGCCGTAGAGGTAGAACAGGTTGAAAAAGCTGATGGTCTGGAACGCGGCGGCGATGATGCAGAGGATGAGCCAGACCCTCGCCCCGGTCTGGAAGCGCTTCGGCTTCACGGGGCGGGCCTCCGCGGCCTCCGGCGCATAGGTCAGGTCGGCGATGGGGGCCTCCTGCTGCGGGGCGGGCTTGCCGTACCGGCGGACGAGCGCGCCGCAGTCCGGGCAGATCAGCACATTGTCGTCCACCTGCCGGCCGCAGTTATAACACGTTTGCATGTGGAATACTCCTTTTTCCGTGAGAATAAACTCTAAACTGATATAGTAGTATTGTAACGGCTTTCGGGCCGAAAGTCAAACCCACCGCATGAAGCATTTTTTGCAAGGTTTTCAGCAGCAAATTGCATTTACTTTCGTCCTCTGGGCGATATAATACAATATAGAAACGAGCGGCACGGCGAAGCCCGGCCGACGGAGGTGCGAGATGCGATTTACCAAGATGCACGGCGCGGGCAATGATTTCGTCGTGCTGGACGCGGTGGAGCAGCCGCTCGGCGTCGCGCCGGAGGATCTTCCGGGCCTGATCTGCCGACTCTGCGACCGGCATACGGGCGTCGGTGCGGACGGCGTGATGGTCCTGCAGCGATCGGCGGCCGGCGCGGACGTGGCGATGCGGTTTTATAATTCCGACGGCTCGCTTGGCGAGATGTGCGGCAACGGCGCGCGCTGCGTCTGCCGCTACGCCTGCGAACGCGGCTATGCGGGCGACACCGTCCGCGTGGAAACGACGGCGGGTCTCGTCACCGGCTGGCGGCAGAGCCGCGACCGCTTCCGTATCCGGCTCAATACGCCCACGGTGTTGGAGACGGAGCGGCTTTTGACCCTCGACGGCGAGACGTATCGCTGCGGCTACGCCGAGCTGGGGGACCCCGGCATCCCGCATTTGACGGTGGAGATCCCGGATCTGCTGCTGCGGCTCGACGACGAGGAGCAGCTTGCCGCGCTGCGGACGCTTGGGCGGAAGCTCCGGTACCATCCGGCGCTGCCGAAGGGCGCGAATGTGAATTTCTACCAGATCACGGGGCCGCAGCATCTGCGGCAGCTGACCTATGAGCGCGGCGTGGAGGATTTCACGCTGGCCTGCGGCACAGGGGCGGGATCGCTTGCTGCGGTGCTGACGGCGTCCGGACGCATGGACGGCGCGAATGTTCAGGTTCAGACGGCGGGCGGAGACCTCGACGTGGAGGTAGAAATGGAGGCCGGACGCGTGGAAAACCTGTATCTGATGGGCGCGGCCCTGATCGTATACAGCGGCGAGCTGGCAGATGAGTTTCTGCAGCCGGTCGTCTTTATCACGGACTAAGCATTGGGAGGAGAAACCATGAAAAAAGGGAGCTTTCTGAAAAACTACGGATTTCTGATCTGCATGCTGATCGGCATTGTGGCCGGCTGCATCGTCGGCGCGATCTGGCCCGCCACGAAGGACGCCTCCGGCGAGATCCTCGTCAAGGGCGCGACCGTGCTCGAACCGCTCGGCACAGTCTTCCTGAACCTGATGTTCTGCATCGCCGTCCCGACGGTCTTCTGCTCGATCTCGTCGGCCATCGCGAATATGCAGAGCGCCAAGCGCGCAGGCAAGATCATGGGCGTCACGATCGCGACGTTCCTGGCCACGGCGGCCATCGCGGCGGTCATCATGTATGTGACCGTTTTGATCATCCCGCCGGTCACGGGCGAATACGCGATGATCGAAGGGGAGGTCGGCGGTACGCTCGGCGTGGCCGACATGATCGTCAACTTCTTCACGAAACCAGACTTTACGGAGCTGTTCAGCCGCCGGGCCATCCTGCCGCTGATCGTGGCGGCGGTGCTCTTCGGCTTCGGCGTGCAGATGGCGGGCGGCGCGGAGACCAGAACGGCGAAGCTGCTCGAGGATGTCACGAACTGCATCATGAAGACGTTCAAGATCATCACCTACTACGCGCCCATCG
>CAJMLC010000012.1 GCA_905214155.1 uncultured bacterium
CTTCGTCTGGTTCACCACCTACTTCGGCTGGGCCGAGGACGGCTTCCGGATGCTCGATGAGAGCGAAATCGACTACTCCATCCTCGCCAAGATCGGCGGCGTGATCGCCTGGATCTTCCAGCCGCTCGGCTGGGGCAACTGGCAGGCGGCTGTCGCCTCCATCACCGGCCTTGTCGCCAAGGAGAACATCGTTGGCACGCTCGGCATCCTCTATGGCGGCGGCGAGCTGACCGTTTACCAGGCTCTCGGTCAGGCGTTCAACGGCATCAGCGGCTATTCCTTCCTTGTGTTCAACCTGCTCTGCGCACCGTGCTTCGCGGCCATCGGCGCCATCAAGCGCGAGATGAACAACGCCAAGTGGACCTGGTTCGCCATCGGCTATCAGTGCTGCTTCGCATACGTGATCGCCCTGATGATCAACCAGTTCGGCGGCGCGTTCACCGGCAGTCTGAACATTCTCGGCCTCATCGTGGCCATCGCCCTGCTTGTCGGCATCGTCTACATGCTCTTCAAGCCGTATCAGGAAGCCACCAAGCTCAAGACCAGATAATCTTCCTCCATCTTTCTTGAAAGGAGCGATTTTCATGCTGGACTGGTTTGCAGCGAATCTCGGAACCATTTTGATCTCTCTCGTATTAGCTGTCATTGTGACCCTCATTGTCGTGTATCTGCTGCGGCAGAAGAAGGCCGGAAAGTCCTCCTGCGGCGCGAACTGCGCGCACTGCGCCATGCACGGCCAGTGCCACGAACACCAGAAGTGACCGCAAAAAAGACAGGGCGCGGAGCTGATGCTCCGCGCCTTGTTTTTTCATATCTGTACCTCTGGTTTGTACTGTGCCTTGTAGGGGCCGATGCCCTCATCGGCCCGCTTCTTCCGCCTTTTGATGCACCCAAAGAAACGCTTTTTCGAACCCATTCTTTTCTTTCTCCTGCCGAGAAAGAAAAGAACGGTTTCAAACTGCCAAGAAAAGAAAGAGGGCTAAGTGCCTACCGTTGTCCCGAATTTGACTCTGAAAAGCTTAGCTGTCAGCTGTCCGTTGCATCAGTCACTACCACCCGAAAGGTCTCTGCGCTCTGCGCATCGCCTTTCGGCGGAGCTGCGTCGCAAAATCGCTCCAAAGCATTCCCCTTCGGGGAAGGTGCCGAGCGGAGCGAGGCGGATGAGGGTCGGGGAGCAAAAACGATGCATTGTGCAGTTGGCCGAGTGCTCCAGACCCTCATCCGGCCCTTCGGGCCACCTTCCCCCAGGGGAAGGCCATCCGCGGCTCGCGGGAAAACTCCCTCAGTCTGCGCGAAGCGCAGACAGCCCCCCTCTTGGTAGAGGGGGGCTTTGATATATTGGTGTCAATTCCCGTCGATCTGGATGTCGACGCCGTTGAGCTCCACGCCGTCCTCGGCGCGGACCATGATGTACTTCACGCCGCCGAGCGTCCGCGTCTCGACGAGATCGCCCCGGTCGGGCGCGACGTGGATGATGACGTCGGGCGTTTTGAGCTGCATGCGCTTGCTGTCGACCAGATTGCGCGGCGAGAGCGCCGCGTCATCGCCGAACGTCTCCTCAAACTTCACCTGGAATCCCGCGAGCTTCTCCTCCGAGACGCCCGCGTTTTCCAGCACCGCGCGCACCTCCGGCCCGGAGACGACCAGCGGCTCGTCCGACTTCGTCTCCTTGTGGACCTCGATGCGCTCGCGCAGGTCGGTCTGCACGGCCTGCACGACCTCCATGCTGCACTCCTCGCCCAGTGTCTGGCTCAGCAGCGCGTCAAAGCTGCCCTTCTGCTCGTCGGCGGGCAGGGGCGGCGTGATGTGGAACAGCGCTTCAATGAGCTCCGGGTGATTGTCGCCCGCGCTGCGGGTATAATAGAGGCAGTTATAGAGATTGGTCTGCCGCCCGTCGAACGCCGGAAACAGGAATCCCAGCTCCGGCATCGCCGCGGCATAGCCCGGCGTGCGGATGTGGAAGGCTTTGTCCTCGGATTCGTAGCTGAGCGTCTCCTTCCCGGCCTTGACCGGGCAGATGGCGCAGACAAAATAGGAATAGACATGGTCGCTGCCGTCCAGCATTGCACCGTCCTTCGCCTTGAACGGCACGTCGTATTTCTCGTGTGCAAGCAGAATGAGATAATTCTCCTCAAAATGCACCGCACCGATGATCGTCTGGAACAGCTGTGCCCGCGCTTCCTCGTCCTGAAGCTCCGAATCGCGGAGCTTCATCAGCAGCCGGTGCTCGTCGGAATCGGCGACCTGCGCCGTGCGGAACGCGAGATCGAGCCGGTTTTTATCCGCCGCACCGGAGAGGACCTTTTTCAGCAGCGCGAGGTATTTTTCCTTGTCCTCCTCGCTCATCAGGGCCACGGGCTGGCGGAACTCGGACAAGATATCCCCGCTGCCGGACACATAGCAGCCATATACGGCGGTAATGTTCGTGCGGTCGGGCTTATAACGGCGGCGAAGCTCGCCGGTCTCTTTATCGGTCATGGGAATCCCCCTTCCATAGAATTAAAAGTGATGCGGACACCAGTATAGCACATCCGGCGGGAATTTGCTATAATAGGATCATGGAACTTTTTTGCCCGGCCGGACGTCTGAAGAACAAAACACAGCTGCAAATGCGAAAGGAGCAAATGATGGACGAATACAACAACTATCAAAACGGCTACGATCAGAATCCCCCGCCGCCCCGGCGGCCCAAAAAGCGCATGAACGCAAGATGGCTCTGGATCATTCCGGTGCTCATCCTCGCGGCCATCCTCGCGATGGACTCGTTCTACACGCTGAAAGAGGATCAGTACGCTGTCCTCACCACGTTCGGCAAGCCGACGACAGTTTCGGCCTCGGGCTTACAGCCGAAGATCCCACTCATTCAGAAGGTGCATAAGGTCTCCAAGTCGATCCAGTCCTTCCCGCTCGGCTACCGCGTGGGGAGCAACGAGTCAATCGAGGAAGAGTCCCTGATGATTACCTACGACTATAACTTCGTCAATGTCGACTTCTACGTCGAATACCGCATCACCGACCCCATCAAATATCTCTATAACTCGTCCGACCCCGTCGGCATCCTGAAGATGCTCTGCCAGAGCTATATCCGCGACACGATCGGCCTCTACAACGTCGACAGCGTCATCACCACCGGCAAGAGCGAGATCCAGTCTGAGATCAAGCAGAAGGTCACGGCCCGTCTGGAAACGGAGGATCTCGGTTTGCAGATCACGAACATCACGATCCAGGATGCGGAGCCGCCTACGGCAGAGGTGCAGCAGGCGTTCACCGCCGTCGAGACGGCCAAGCAGGCCGCCGACACCGCCGTGAACAACGCAAAAAAATACGCCAACGAGGTCATCCCCGCGGCGGAGGCCGACGCCGACGAGATCGTCAAGCAGGCGGAAGCCTATCAGGAGAGCAAGATCAATGAAGCCACCGGCCAGGCCGCGCGCTTCACGGAGCTGTTCAACGAGTATCAGAAATATCCGCTCATCACCAAGCAGCGCCTGTTCTACGAGGCTATGGAGGACATCCTGCCCGACATGAAGCTCTATATCGTGGACGACGCGACGGGCGTGCAGACCTCGCTGCCGCTCGAATCGTATGCCACCGTCAATATGGGAGGTGACGCACAGTGAAAAAGACCGTAAAAGTTGTCCTGCCCATTCTGCTGGGCGTCCTCATCGCCGTCGTGCTGCTCGGTTCGCTCGTGACCACGCGGCCCAACGAATATACCATCGTCAAGCAGTTCGGCAAGGTCGTCCGCGTGATCGACCAGCCGGGCCTCTCGCTCAAGACGCCGTTCGTCCAGTCGACGAGCACGCTGCCGAAGACCGAGATGCTCTATGACCTCGCGGCCAGCGACGTCATCACGTCGGACAAGAAATCGATGGTCGCCGACAGCTTTGTCCTCTGGCGCATTGTTGATCCGCTGAAATTCATCCAGACCCTCTCCGGGAGCGTCTCCGGCGCGGAGGCACGGCTCGATCAGGCCGTCTACAACAGTCTGAAAACGGTCATCAGCTCGATGAAGCAGGAGGACGTTATCTCCGGCCGCGACGGCGAGCTGGCCGCGCGCATCACCGAGCACGTCAACGACACGACCGAGTTCCGCGATTACGGCATCGAAGTCCTCGCCATCGAGACCAAGCGCATCGACCTGCCAGACGAGAACAAGGCCGCCGTCTACGAGCGCATGATCTCCGAGCGCGGCAACATCGCCGCCTCCTACGAGGCGCAGGGCAACGCTGAGGCCAAGCGCATCCGCAACGAGGCCGATAAGACCGTCGACATCACGATCTCCGAGGCCAATTCGCAGTCTGAAAAGCTGAAGGCCGCGGGCGAGGCCGAGTATATGCGCATCCTCTCCGAGGTCTATGACACGCCGGAGGAGGCCGATTTCTACGAATTCATGCGCGCGCTCGACATGGCGCAGAAGGCGCTTGTCGGCGGAAACAAGACGCTCGTCGTGTCCTCCGACTCGCCGATCGCCAAGATCTTCTCCGGCCAGTGGGGGCAGGCGGAATGATCTATTATTTGCAGGAGGAGCTCTTCTCCTTCGACCATTTCGATATATGGGACGAGCAGGACAACGTCTGCTTTCAGGTCGACCGCGAGTTCCTGACGTGGGGCAAAACGCTCCGCGTCCGGGACGCGCAGGGCCGCCTCTGCGCCACGGTACATCACGTCCCATTCTCGATCCCCTGCTCCTTCGAGCTGGAGACGGCGGGCGGCACGCTGGAGCTGGATCGTCATTTCTCGCTCTTTTCCCGCAGCTATTCCATCGATTCACTCGGCTGGGAGGTCGAGGGTGATTTCTTCGGCGTCGACTACGCCATCACGAAGGGCAGCCAGACCGTCGCCCGCATGGAAAAGGCGTGGCCCGCGTTCCACGACCGCTATCGCCTCGAGATCGCCGATCCGGCGGACGCGATGGCCGCGCTCTGCACCGTCCTCGCCATCGACTGCTGCGACGAGCATCACCAAAGTTGAACCCATCGCAGCGGATAAAGGCTCCCCTTGATTGTATCAAGGGGCCGCGAAGCGGGGGCGCAGGAGTGAATGACATGCCGGTGGCATGTCAGAGCTGTGCCCCGGAACGCCCGCAGGCGTTTGTCTGCGCATAGCGCAGACGGAGGGGATTAAGGCCAGAGAAGTGCAACGATCCCTCCGTCAAAAATCTCCGATTTTTGACACCTCCCTTTACACAAGGGAGGCGTTGTCCGCTGCGGCGGGATCAGGGGCGGGCCTGTGCGGCCCGCCCCTGGTTCGTTCCGGTCATTCCAGTTCGTCCAGCGTGAGCTGGAACGCGTCGAGGAAGTGTGCCATGAAATAGTCGAGGCACGGCAGGTGCATCCCGACGAGGGCCTCGCGCGTCTGCCGCGCGGCGGATTCAAATTCGCGGTTGCCCGCCTTCAGCTCCTCCACGCACTTGATATAGGCAGACAGCTTGTCCGCCGCCTTGACGATGCGCGCGACATCCGGATCGGACTCGTGCAGCAGCGGACGATAGCTCTCGCGCAGCTCCTCGGGCAGCAGGCCGAGGAGCTTTTCACAGCTCACGGCCTCGATCTGCTTGTAGGCGTGTTTGATGTCGGGATTGTAGTATTTGATGGGTGTAGGCAGGTCGCCGGTCAGGATCTCCGACGCGTCGTGGAACAGCGCCGCCGACGCGCAGCGGTCGGGATCTGCCGGCTCGTGCAGGATGTCGCGCTGGATGAGCGCGAGACCGTGCGCCAGCACGGCGACCATGTGGCTGTGTTCCTGGATATTTTCTTCGAACGTGTTGCGCATCAGGCCCCAGCGGCCGATGTAGCGCATCCGGGAGATGAGGGCGAAAAAACGGTGCTGCATGGCGATTCCTCCTTTTTTGACCATTCTATCATAAATCGCAGTGGAAGAAAACTGATTTTCTCGGGGAAGCTCTGGTTCGATCGGCAAGTGCATTCGGCGAGAGATTTTGGACCAAAGCAAGATTTGAAGAATGCAGACATCCTTTGTGGATTTCAAATTCTTCAAACCGCGGCATTGGGGCAAAAGATCCGGCGAAGGCCGAAGACGATTGGATCAGTGCTTCCCCCAAAAAGGAAAATGCCCGCCGCAGAGCCTGCGGCGGGCGTTTTCTGAGAGAGAAAGAGGAGAAGATGAAAAATACGAATCGCTTCCAGAAGGTGTTGCTGCCTGTGCTCCGGTGCTCCGAAGCACCAACATCCTCTGTGCCATTAGAATACCGGAAATGCGGCGTTTGATGGTGAACAGTTTGTAAACGAACCATGAAAAATTCCTAAAGAACTGCACGCCGGCGGCAGAAAATGTGGATTTTTTGCCGGAATTGCGTCAAAACGCGCCCCGAGACAACATTTTATATTGTGAAATCCATGTCAGGATGCTATAATAACGGAAAAGAAAAAAGAGATCGGCAGCACTGGAACGATGCAGTGCTGCCGACCAGATGGATGTGCATTGGAATTGAAGTACGGAACTTGGACGGTCTCGTCCTATCGGCCTGCGGATGCGCGGGCGATGGCGGAGGCCGGATTTTCGCCGCTGACGGCGGCGGTCATGTGCAGCAGAGGATACACGGAACTGGAGACGGCGCGGGATTTTCTGGCGGCAAACGAGCCGTTGTCCGACCCGTTCGCGCTGCTCGATATGGACAAGGCGGCGCAGCGTGTGCGCCGGGCGATCGACCGGCGGGAGCAGATCTGCGTCTTCGGCGACTATGATGTCGACGGCATCACGGCGACGTGTCTGCTGACGGACTTTCTGTGCAGGCAGGGCGCGCGCGTCGTGAGCTACATTCCGGCCCGCCTCGAAGAGGGCTACGGCCTGAACGAGCTGGCGCTGCGGAGCCTCAAGGAGCAGAACGTACAGCTGATCGTAACGGTCGACTGCGGGATCACAGCGGATGTGGAAGCGGGACTCTGCCGGGAGCTCGGAATGGAGCTGGTCGTCACGGACCACCATGAGTGCAAGGCGGAGCTGCCCGAGGCCGTGGCCGTGGTGGATCCGCACCGGCCGGATCAACCGGGACCGGTGCCGGAGCTGGCCGGCGTGGGCGTGGCCTTCAAGCTGGTGTGCGCCATCGCGGCCGGGGCGGATGGCGGAGCGGGAGCGGATGGCGCAGCGGCGCTGCTGCGCGAATACTGCGATCTGCTGTGCCTCGGGACAGTGGCGGATGTGATGCCGCTGACCGGCGAGAACCGCACGATGGTCGCCGCGGGGCTGAAGAGCCTGGAGAACCCGAAGCGGGTCGGCGTGGCGGCGCTGATGGCGGAATGCGCGGTGGGACGCGGGAAGATCACGGCGGGGACCATCGGCTATACGCTGGCGCCGCGGATCAACGCCGCCGGGCGTATGGGCCAGGTCGATGTCGCGACGGAGCTGTTTTTGACGGCGGACGCGCAGCGGGCTGTGGAATTGGCGGCGGAGCTCTGCCGGATGAACCGGAAGCGGCAGGAAATCGAAGCGGGCATCTACCGCGAGGCGGTCGGGATGCTGCCCGGCGGCGGGCGGCCGGATGCGATCGTGCTGGCCAGCGAAAACTGGCACCAGGGCGTGGTCGGGATCGTGGCGTCGCGGCTGGCGGAGGAATACAGCTGCCCGACGTTCCTCATCTGCCTCGACGGCGACAAGGGGAAGGCCTCTTCCCGGTCGCACGGGGGCTTCAATCTGTTTGCGGCGCTGAAATCGCTCGCGCCGCTGCTGGAGAGCTACGGCGGGCATGAGCTGGCTGCGGGCTTCACCATCCGGCGGGAGCACATCGACACGTTCCGCGAGGAGATCTCGCGCATGGCGCGGCAGTTCCGCGCGTCCGGCGCGTGTCAGGCCGATCTGAAGATCGACTGCGAGATCCCGCCGCAGCTGCTGACGCTGGCGAACGTCGAGGCGCTCGACGAGCTGGAGCCGTGCGGGGCCGGGTGCCCGCGGCCGGTGCTGATGCTGCGCGGGCTGCGCGTGGAGGAGCTGGCCGAAGTGGGCGGCGGGAAGCATCTGCGCCTGCGGCTCGCGAGCGGGCGGCACAGCTGGGGCGCGATCTTCTTTTCGACGACGGCGCGCCTCGCAGCGGTGAGCCTGGGCGATGTGGTGGACATTGCATTCACGCCGCAGATCAATGAATATCGCGGACTGCGCACGGTGCAGCTCAATCTGGTCGACATCCGGCCGGATGAGACGGCCCGGAGCGCGCAGGACGCGGCCTATACGCTCTACGCCCGGCACCGGGCGGGGGAAATGCTCAGCACGGAGGAGGCGGAGGCGCTGCTGCCGTGCAGGCAGGATTTTGTGACGGTATGGCACTATCTGACGGCGCATGCCGAGAACGGATGGCTTCAGGAGGAGGCGGGCTGCCTCAGCCGGAAGATCGCGCGCTACGCCGCCGCGCCCTGCGCGCCGGGGAAGACGTGGGTCTGCCTCGAGGTGTTTGCCGAGCAGGGGCTGCTCCGGCTCGAGCAGCGGCCGAGGACGCTGCGCATCCGCTTGACGAGCGAGGGCAAAAAGGTCGATCTGGAGCAGAGCCAGATCCTGATCCACCTGAAAAAGCAGAAGGCAGGAAACTGAATGGAAACCAGAGAAGAACGATATGAATCCATGATGCAGGCGGTGAAGCGCTATTCGCCCGCCGCCGATCTGGACGTGATACAGAGGGCGTTTGAATACGCCGACGAGAAGCACAAAAAGCAGCTGCGCAAATCCGGTGAACCCTATATCATCCATCCGCTGGCCGTGGCGGAGATCGTGGCCGAGATCGGCCTCGACACCGACGCGATCGCGGCGGCGCTGCTGCACGACTGTCTGGAGGACACCGACGCGAGCTTCGACGAGATCACGCGGCTGTTTGGCCGGACGGTGGCGGAGCTAGTCGAAGGCGTCACAAAGCTGACGCGCGTGCAGTATTCGACGATGGAAGAGCAGCAGATGGAGAATCTGCGCAAGATGTTCATGGCGATGAGCAAGGACATCCGCGTCATCCTCATCAAGATCTCCGACCGGCTGCACAATATGCGCACGCTCGAATATCAGACGCCGGCAAAGCAGGTGTCCAAGTCCATGGAGACCATGGAGATCTATGCGCCGCTGGCGCACCGGCTCGGCATGCAGAAGATCAAGTGGGAGCTCGAGGACACCTCGCTGCAGTACCTCGATCCCGAGGGCTATCAGCAGATCATCGACTATCTGAAGGCGAACGAGGAAAGCTCCAACAACTTCATGAACGCCATCCAGTCGAAGATCACGGAGCGTCTGGCGTCCGTGGGCATCCACGGGTCGATCTACGGCCGCATCAAGCATACCTACTCCATCTACCGCAAGATGCGCGCGCAGAACAAGACCATCGACGAGCTCTATGACCTCTATGCGTTCCGCGTGATCGTGGACGACATCGCGGACTGCTATAACGTCCTCGGCCACATCCACGACCTGTTCAGCCCGATCCCGGGCCGCTTCAAAGACTATATCTCCACGCCGAAGCCGAACATGTATCAGTCGCTGCACACGACGGTCATCGGCAAGCAGGGCATCCCGTTTGAGGTCCAGATCCGGACGTGGGAGATGCACCAGACGGCAGAATACGGCGTTGCGGCGCACTGGAAATACAAGCAGCACGCGGGCGAGGGCTCGGAAAAGGAATTTGAGTGGGTGCGGCGGCTGCTGGAGAACCAGCAGGACACCGAGGCTGACGACTATATCCATTCCCTCAAGGTCGACATGTTCGACGACGAGGTCTTCGTCTTTACGCCGAAGGGCAAGGTCATCAACCTGCCCGCGGGCTCGACGCCGATCGACTTCGCTTATGCCATCCACTCCGCCGTCGGCAACTCGATGATCGGCGCGAAGGTCAATAACCGCATCGCAAGCTACGACGTGCAGCTCCACAACGGCGACATCGTCGAGGTCCTGACCTCGAAGAGCGCCAAGGGGCCGAGCCGCGACTGGCTGAACATCTGCCGGTCGAACCAGGCACGCATCAAGATCAAGCAGTGGTTCAAGAAGGAGAAGCGCGAGGAGAACATCGCGCGCGGCAAGCTGAGCTTCGAATCCGAGCTGCGGCACATCGGCATTGATCCGGCCATCATGCAGCAGGACGACGTCCGGCCCATGGTGCTCAAGCGGATCAGCTTCGACAGTCTCGACGATATGTACGCCGCCATCGGCTACGGCGGCCTGACCGCGACGAAGGCCGTGGGCCGTGTGCGCGACGAGCTGGCGAAGGCCAGCCGCAATATGACGCCGAAGGAGCTGTTCTCGCTGAACAAACAGCAGCAACAGCCGCAGGCCCCAACGCGCTCCGGCGTCATCGTCGAGGACATCGGCTCCTGTCCCATCAAGTATAGCCGCTGCTGCACGCCCGTGCCCGGCGACGATATCATCGGCTTTATCACCAAGGGCTACGGCGTGTCGGTCCACCGGCGCGACTGTCCGAACGCGAAGAACGCGCTCGACCCCGAACAGCGGGGCCGCTGGGTCCAGGTGCGCTGGGCGGAGCTGCCGGAGGCGACGTTCGCCACGGAGCTGGCCCTCGAGGCCGACGACCGCGATGGCCTGATGCTCGACATCGCGACGGTCATGACCGCGGCGCGCCTGCGCATCACGGCCATGACGGCCAAGCCCGCCGGCGGCGGGACGACGTTTGTCTCGCTGAATTTCCCGGTCCACGATCTCAAGGAGTTGGAGACGGTTCGGGGCCGGCTGCGCGGGATCTCCGGCGTGAAGGATGTCCACAGAGGGAACGGCTGATGACCGGTGAAAGACCGGGCGAGGCGGCCTGAAAAATAGATTTAATATTTGGAGAAACCATTCGTATGAAAGCAGTTGTCACGCGGGTAAAATCCGCGTCGGTCGCCATTGAGGGCGAAATTCACGGGCAGATTGGGCAGGGATTTTTGATCCTGCTCGGCATTGCGCCCGACGATACCCCAGAAAAATGCCGCAAGCTGGCCGAGAAGATCCTCGGTCTGCGCGTATTCCGGGATGAAAACGACAAGATGAATTTGAGCTTGGCCGACGTGGGCGGGCGCGTCCTCGTTGTGAGCCAGTTTACGCTCTACGGCGACGTGAGCCACGGACGGAGGCCGAGCTTCATCGGCGCGGCGCGGCCGGAGACCGCCATTCCGCTCTATGAGCAGTTTCTGACGGAGTGCGAACGGCTGGGCTTCCCGCCGGAGCACGGCGAGTTCGGCGCGGATATGCTGGTCACGTCGGAAAACCACGGGCCAGTGACGCTGATCGTCGACACCGACGACTTGAAGTGAGGAAAACGCTATGAAATTGGAGACCATGGTGCTCGGCCCGCTGGCCACGAACTGCTATATCCTCTGGGATGAGCAGACGATGGAGGCCGCTGTCATCGATCCCGGTGCGTCCGGGCAGAAGATCGCGGACTTCCTGACGGCAAACGGCCTGACGCTGCGGATGATTTTGCTGACGCATTCGCACTACGACCACATCGGCGGGCTGCGGCAGCTCCATGAGCTGACAGGTGCGCCGGTCTGGGTGAGCAAGATCGACTCAGCCGACCCGGCGGGCATGACGCATGGGCGGCTGATCTTTACGGACACCTATGAAGATGGCAACGAGCTGACGCTGGGCACGATCAAAATTCGCGTCATCGCCACGCCGGGGCATACGCCGGGCGGCGTGTGTCTGCTGGCGGGCGACTGGCTGTTCTCCGGCGATACGCTGTTCGCCGGTTCCTGCGGCCGGACGGATTTCAAGGGCGGCGACCAGCAGGCCATGATGGCATCGCTGAAAAAGCTCGGCCAGCTGCCCGGCAACCTCCGCGTCCTGCCGGGGCACATGGAGGAGAGCACGCTCGACGAGGAGCGGAAGTGGAACCCGTGGATGCGCGAGGCGCTGAAGGCATGAAGCTATATCTCAATCATACGGAACGCTATCCGGTGGAGCAACTGCAGATGCAGCTGTTTGCGGCGGAGCCGAGCGAGTTTGTCACCGCGCCGTTCGCCAAGGGCGAGAACGGGGCGGTGTCGAGCCTGTTTACCGGGAAAAAATATGTGACGGCGACGGCGAAGATCACCTGGAACGGCAAGACCGGCAGCGCGGCAAAGCGCCTCCTGCGCGAACAGGCCGACGTGCGCCATACGCGCCGCATTTTGCAGCAGAGCTATTATCTCGCGGCAATGCAGGTGCTGGACACCGCGCCGCCCTGGGGTGCGCTCTCCGGCGTCCGGCCGAGCAAGCTGTCGACAAAGGCGCTGCTCGCGGGCAAGACGCGCCGTCAGGCCGAGCGCGAGCTGGAGCGCGAATTTTTCGTGACGCCGGAGCGGGCAAAGCTCTGCGTGGACGCGTCGGAACATACTGTTGAGGCAATCGGTCTGCTCGCTCCGCGTGATCTGTCCGTCTACATCGGCATCCCGTTCTGCCCGACGCGGTGCGCCTACTGCTCGTTCGTGAGCGAGTCGGTGGAGCGGTTCGGCGAGTTTTTGCCGCCGTATCTGGACTGTCTGCTGCGCGAGGTGGAGTATACCGGAAAGCTCCTGCGGCAGTCCGGCTGGCACGTCCGGACGCTCTACATGGGCGGCGGCACGCCGACGACGCTGTCGGCGGAGCAGATGGCGCGGCTGCTGGAGGCGGTGAACACGCATTTTGACCTCTCACGGTGCCTCGAGTTCACCGTGGAGGGCGGGCGGCCCGACACGCTGGACGCGGAAAAGCTCCGCGTCATCAAAGAAGGCGGCGCGACGCGCATCTCCATCAACCCGCAGACGATGTCCGATACGGTGCTACGTGCCGTCGGGCGGCGGCACAGCGCAGCGTCCGTCGTGGACGTGTTCCATCAGGCGCGCGAGGCCGGGTTTGACGACATCAATATGGACCTCATCGCGGGTCTGCCCGCCGACACAGCGGATGGATTTGCCGATTCGCTGCGGCAGGTAATGAATCTCGGGCCGAGCAACATCACGGTACATACGCTGGCGCTCAAAAAGGGCGCGGATCTGTTCCAGCGGCGTGTTGTGCTGCCGAGTCAGGCGGACGTGGCCCGGATGCTGGAGGACGCGGAGCGGGCGCTCCGCGCGGACGGCTTTGCGCCCTACTATCTCTACCGGCAGAAGTATATGTCCGGCAGCTTTGAAAACGTCGGCTGGTGCAAGCCGGGCTATACCGGGCTTTATAACATATACATGATGGAAGAGCTGCACTCCATCCTCTCCCTCGGGGGCGGCGGCATGAACAAAATCAATCTGCCGGAGGAAAAGCTTGCCCGCTATCATAACCCCAAATATCCGCAGGATTATATCCAGCGCATCGACACGATCCTGCGCCAGAAGGACGAGATCTTCGCGCTTCTGGAAGAGCAGAATGCCTGAATCAGGAAGGAGAACTTCATGGATACACTATTCTCCCATGTTTCCATCGTCACCATGGACGACCGCATGTCTGTCTGGACGGACAGCTTTCTCGGCGTAACGGACGGAAAGATCAGCTATCTCGGGAAAAAAGCGCCCGAGGAGCAGCCGCAGACCATCATCGACGGCAGCGGCATGGTGCTCATGCCGGGCCTCATCAACTGCCACACCCATCTGCCGATGACGATCCTGCGCGGCTATGCTGACGACCTGAAATTGCAGGAATGGCTGAACGACTACATCTTCCCGCGCGAGGCCCATCTGGACGACCGCGCGGTCAAGGCGGCGGCGCAGCTGGCGATCGCGGAGTGTCTGCGCTTCGGTGTGACGTCGGTGTCCGACATGTACGATCACTGCGACGCGATCTGCGAGGCCGTGGCCGAGAGCGGGATCAAGGCGAATATTTCGCGCGGCATGACGATGTTCCTCGGCGACGACTTTGACTTTGAAAAATTCCCCGCCTGTCAGGAGCTGGTCGCCCTGCGCGACAAGTGGCAGGGCTATGACAATGGGCGCATCAAAATTGAGGCGTCCGTCCACGCGGAATATACATCGACCTATCAGCTGTGGGACGCGCTGAGCGAGTTTGCCATCAATGAAAAGCTCGGCATGCAGGTGCACCTCTCCGAGACGAAGCGCGAGCATGACGAGTGCGTCGAAAAATACGGCCTGACGCCCGCGCAGCTGCTCGACTGTCACCACCTGTTCGACGTGCCGACGGTCGCGGCGCACTGCGTCTGGCTGACGGAGGAGGACATGCGGCTGCTGGCCAAGCGGCACGTGTCTGCGGCGCATTGCCCGGTGAGCAATCTGAAGCTCGCCTCCGGCTGCGCCGACGTGATGGGCATGGTCAAGACCGGCATGAACGTCTGCCTCGGCACCGACTCGGTCGCGTCCAACAATAACCATGACCTCTTTGAAGAGATCAAGGCCGCGGCGCTGATGGCCAAGGGCAAGACCGGCGACCCGACCGCCGTCCCGGCGGAGGCCGCGCTGATGATGGCGACGGTCTGCGGCGCGCGCGCGCAGGGCCGCGAGAAAGAATGCGGCCAGCTGAAGCTTGGGATGGATGCTGACCTCATCATGCTCGACTTCACGCAGCCGCACCACATCCCGTGCCACAACATCCTCTCGAACCTTGTCTACGCCGCATCCGGCCACGACGTGGTGCTGACGATGGTGCGCGGCAAGATCCTCTACGCGGCGGGCAAATGGCCGACGATCGACCTCGCCGCCGTCGCAAAGGAGCTGCATGACTACGCGATCCCGAAGGTCTTCGTGGACGATCCGGAGGAGCAGCCCCAATGAAAGACGAATCCATGAAGAAACAGAACTTTTTGCAGGGTGCGGCCATTCTTGCCGCGGCTACGCTGATCGTGAAGCTGCTCGGCTTCCTGTTCAAAACGCCGCTGAACTATATCATCGGCGAGACCGGCAGCAGCTATTTCTATAACGCCTACCGCGTCTATGACGTCCTGCTCATGATCTCGACGACGGGCCTGCCCGTCGCGATGAGCCGCATGATCTCCGAGGCGCAGACGCTTGGCAACCATGCCCAGATCCGCAAGATCTACAAGACGGCGCTCTACGTCTTCCTGACGATCGGCATCGTGGGCAGCCTCGGCATGTTTATCTTCAGCAAGCCGCTTTCGGTGCTCGTCTCGAACTCGGAGACGAGCTGGGCGGCCATTGCGGCCCTGGCTCCGTGCGTGCTCATCATCTGCATGATCTCGGCGTACAGAGGCTTCTTCCAGGGCCAGAGCAACATGGCCCCGACGTCCATCAGCCAGATCTTCGAGGCCATCATCCGCCTCGTCATCGGCCTGAGCCTCGCCTGGCTGCTCATGCGTGAGACCGGCAGCGCGACCTATGCCGCCGCAGGCGGCATCCTCGGCGTCACGGTCGGCAGCTTCGTGTCCATGGTCTATCTGCACGGCAAGTTCCGTCAGTCTTCGAAAATTTTGCAGGAAGCGGGCGGCACAGCCAAGACCACAAAGGCCACCATGCGCGAGCTGCTCGCCATCGCGATCCCGATCACGCTCGGCGCAGCAGGACTCCAGATCATCAACCTCGTCGATGCCTCCATCTACATGCGCCGCCTCTCCGGCGCGCTGGGCTATACGGCGACGCAGGTCGACACGCTGAACGGCATCTACACGTTCCAGCAGACGATCTTCGCCCTCCCGTGTTCTTTCATCACCACGATCACCATCTCCTGTATCCCGGCCATCACCGCCGCGCTCACGCGCAAGGACGACGCCGAGGCCAAGGGGACGGAGGAGTCCGCCATCCGCACCATGGCGCTTATCGCGCTGCCCTGCGCCATCGGCCTGGCCGTGATGGCGGAGCCGATCGTCCGCCTGCTCTGCCCGGGCTACAGCGAGACGAGCATCGCCCTCGCGACGCCGATCTTGCAGGTGTTCGGCATTGCGGTCATCTGCAACTCGATGGTGCTCCTGCTCAATGCGATCATGCAGGCGCACGGCGATGTGACGACGCCGGTCGTGAACATGCTGATCGGCGGCGTCGTGAAGGTCATCGTGAACTATTTCCTCGTGGCCGTTCCTTCGCTCAACATCGTCGGCGCGGCCATCGGCACGCTGACGTGCTACGCGGTCATCACCGCGCTCGACCTTGTCGCCATCCGGCGCCGCATCTCCACGAAGCCGCGCGTCCTGCGCAATATGGTGCGCCCGGCGCTGGCCGCAGTGCTGATGGGCGCGGTGACGTTCGGGGCCTACCGGCTGGCCGGGCGCATCCTCTCGCCGAAGCTCGCGTGCCTGCTTGCGCTTGTGATCGCCGTGGTCTGCTATGCGGTGCTGGTGGTTTTGCTGCGGTGCATCACGTATCAGGACTGCCTCCTGCTGCCCAAGGGCGAAAAAATCGCGAAGATCCTGCATCTGCGCGAAAAAAGTTGAGAAAAACCCTTGCGAAAGAGGCCGAATTATGATAGATTTTATTAGCAAAGACCGCTATTGCTTTGAAGACCTGGTGCGTCTTGTGCATCTGCTCCGCGCCCCGGGCGGCTGCCCATGGGACGGCGCGCAGACGCACGAGTCCATCCGGCGCAATTTTCTGGAGGAGGCCTACGAGGTCTGCGAAGCGTTCGACCGGGACGACCCCGCGATGATGCGGGAAGAGCTCGGCGATGTGCTGCTGCAGGTCCTCTTTCACACGGACATCGAGCAGGACGCCGGGCGCTTTACACTGGACGACGTCTGCGACACGGTGTGCAAAAAGCTGGTCTTCCGGCATCCGTTCCTCTTCGGCGGAGAAGATCTCGGCTGGGATGAACTGAAAAAACGGGAGAAGGGCCAGCATACCGCGGCGGAAACGCTCGACGCCGTGGCGCGTTCGCTGCCCGCCTGCTGGCGGGCGGAAAAGCTCCAGAAAAAAGCGGCAAAAACGGGCTTTGCATGGGAATCCGCCCCGGAATCTCTGGATAAACTAGAGGAAGAGCTGACAGAGCTTCGGCAGGCCGTCTCCGACGGGACCAACGTGGAGGAGGAGCTTGGCGATGTGCTGTTTGCGGCGGTGAACGCCGCGTCGTGCCTCGGGCTGGACCCGGAGGCGGCGCTGCACAAGGCATGCGAAAAATTCATCGGCCGGTTCGGCGCGATGGAACAGGCTGCGCTTTCGCGGGGCGCACAGCTTGAGACCCTGACCCGCCCGGAACTACTCCAGCTGTGGAACGAACAACGCCACACGATGAATACCAACAGGAAAGAGGAACAGCTATGAATAAAACTGAACTGATTGCAGAAGTCGCCGCCAAGTGCGGCATGTCCAAGAAGGACGCGGAAAAGACCGTCAACGCCACGTTCGACACCATTGCTGAGGCGCTCTGCAAGGGCGACAAGGTCCAGCTCGTCGGCTTCGGCGGCTTTGAGACCAAGCACCGCGAGGCGCACATGGGCCGCAACCCCAGAACGAAGGAGCCGGTCGAGATCCCCGCGACGACCGTTCCCGTCTTCAAGGCCGGCAAGGCTCTGAAGGACAAGGTCGCCAAGTAATTTGTTTGGACATCAACGCACAGCTGTGCCGGCGCGCTTCGAAGGAGCGGCTGGTCAAACTGTGCGATGATGCCTACTAGGATGATTTTCGGATTCCGGCGGGCAGAGGGTGTCCGCCGGTTTTCTATCATAAGGAGAAACAATATGCGTTTGGATAAATATTTGAAGGTCTCGCGGCTCATCAAGCGGCGCACCGTCGCGAATGAGGCGTGCGACAACGCGCGCATCTCGGTCAATGGCCGCCCGGCCAAGGCCAGCTACGACGTCAAGGTCGGCGACAGGATCTCCATCGAGTTCGGCGCACGGACGCTGACGGTCGAGGTGCTCGCCGTGGCGGAGGCCGTCCGGAAAGATGACGCTTCCGCGATGTACAGAGAAGTTTCGGAGGATGAAAAATAATCCGGCATAGACGAGCTGAACCTCTCGTATATATTACCAATACGAGAGGGAGGCAATGAGACGATGACCACGATTCCGGAACAAAAGGCGCTCGATGCGCCGCACAAGATCACGCTCGACGCCCGGTCGCGCCTGTCGGTGACGGGCGTGCTGGAGATCGAGAGCTTTGACGACGGCATGATCGCCCTCGCCACAACGCGTGGGCCGCTCGTCATCCACGGACAGGGCCTGCATCTGCAGGAGCTGACGTCCGGCGGGGGAGAGGTCCGCGTGGACGGGACAGTCGACTCGATTGCCTACGAAGAGGACGCGCCCACGGGCGGCTTCTTCGCGCGGCTGTTCGGCTGATGGAGCTGCCGGTCGCACGGCAGGCCGTGGAGTTCACGTGGGCGGCGGCGCTGGGGCTGGCGCTCGGGTGCTGGTATGATGTGCTCCGCGCGCTCCGCCGCCGCCATCGGCGCCTGACCGTTCCGGCGGACGGGCTGTACTGCCTGACGGTGCTGTTCGCGCTGCTGGCGTTCGCGCTCTATGCCGGGCGCGGGATGATGCGGCTGTTCGCACTGCTTGGTATGGGACTCGGGGCAATGCTCTGGTTTCTGACGCTCAGCCCGTTGGCGCTGCGCCTGTTTGGCATGATCTGGGCGGTTTTTGGAAGAATTTTGCGCCTGATCTGCGCCCCGGTGCGCGGAATTCTGAAAATTTTTCTGATTTTTTTCAAAAAGGTCTTTGCAACGGCCAGAAAATGGGTTACAATAATCGACAAGGTATTCGTACGGCGCAGAGCCGCCGCGCAGGAAAGGAGGGCCAGAAGGCATGAAGCTCATCAAATCGTCGCTGCTGGTAAAGCTGGTCATTCTGATCCTCGTGGTGTACGCGACCGTCACGCTGGTGAAGCTACAGTCCCGCATCTCGGACAAGAAGGCCGAGGCGGACGCGCTGACCAGCAGCATCACCACCGCCGAGCAGGAAAACGGCCGCCTTCAGGACGCGATCGACAAGCTCGACACGCCGGAGGGCGTGGAGAACGTGGCGCGTGACAAGCTGGACATGGCCGCAGAGGGCGAGATCATCTTTTACGACGTCAGCGACTAAATCGCCCGTCGGCGGATCTTTTGCAGGATCGCACGGGAAAGTCCCGTTTGGAAATTATCAGATCATCAAAATCAAACATGGGGGATCAAGCGGAATATATGGAGCAGCTTACAGTTGGAACAATCGTAGAGGGCAAAGTCAAGAGTCTGACGAAATTCGGTGCGTTCATCATGCTGCCGGACGGGTCGACCGGCATGGTGCACATCTCCGAGGTGGCGCACACCTATGTCAATGACATCCACGACCATCTGCATGAGGGCGACACGGTCAAGGTCATGATCATCAGCATGGAAAATGGCAAGACCAATCTGTCCATCAAGCGCACCATTGCGCCTCCGCCGCGCAAAGAATATCCCCCGCGCCAGCGCACGAACGGCGGAGCACCTGCCTCCGGCGGCTACGCCAAGCCCGCAAACCGCGGCTATTCCGGCGGACAGGGCCGCAGCAATGCGCCGCAGCAGAGCGCGCAGCCGAAGTCGTTCGACGATATGCTCAAGCAGTTTATGTCCGAATCGGACAGCAAAATGTCCTCCATCCGCGCCTATTCCGACCGGAAGACCAAGACGCGCAGACGCTGAGAAACCCAAAACGTCATTCAGCCATGCTGAATGACGTTTGCTGTATCAAAAGGAGGCCCCAATATGAATGTTGTCATCACCGGCGGGAGCCGGGGGATTGGAGCCGCGGCGGTGCGGCTGTTCGCCCGGCGCGGCGACCGCGTCTGGTTTTTGTACGAAAAGAATGATGCGGCGGCGCACGCCGTGGCCGCGGAGACGGGCGCCCAGCCCATCCGCTGCGACGTGGCGGACGAGGCGCGGGTGACGGAGGCGCTCTCTGCGATCCCGGACGTCGACGTCCTCATCAACAACGCCGGGATCGCGCACTACGGCCTCATCAACCAGATCACGCCCGAACAGTGGCGGCGCATCTTCGCTGTCCACGTGGACGGCGCGTTTTACTGTATCCGGGCGGTGCTTCCGTCGATGCTGGCGAAGCAGCACGGCTGCATCATCAATGTGTCCTCCATGTGGGGGCAGGTGGGCGCGAGCTGTGAGGTCGCCTATTCGGCGGCGAAGGGCGCGCTTCTGGCCATGACGAAGGCGCTTGCGCAGGAGCTTGGCCCGAGCGGCATCCGCATCAACGCCGTGGCGCCCGGCGTCATCCGGACGGATATGTGCGCATCGGTCGCGGAGGACGTGCTGGAGAATCTGCGCCAGCAGACGCCGATCGAGCGGCTCGGTACGCCGGAGGACGTCGCGCAGGCGATGGCGTATCTTGCGGACGCGGCATTTGTCACAGGGCAGGTCCTGCCCGTCAACGGCGGCTTCGTCATCACCTGAGCAGTTGTATAAAGGCTCCCCTTGATTGCATCAAGGGGCCGCGAAGCGGGGGCGCGGGAGTGAATGACATGC
>CAJMLC010000013.1 GCA_905214155.1 uncultured bacterium
AGCTGTGCGGCTTTTCAATCAGCGTGCCGGAAATGACCGTGCCGTTCTGCAGCATGTCTTCGAGGTTGACGAGGTCGCAGTTGTGCATGTGCTGCGCGAAATAGTCGGCGTCGTGGAAGTGGATGATGCCGGCCTCGTGCGCGTCGACGATCTCCTTCGGCAGGAGCATCCGCGCGGTCAGGTCTTTGGAAACTTCGCCCGCCATATAGTCGCGCTGGACGGCGTTGACGGTCGGGTTTTTGTTGGAGTTTTCCTGCTTGACCTCTTCGTTGTTCGACTCGATCAGAGACAGGATCTTCTCATCGGTCGTGTTGCTCTTGCGCACGAGCGAGCGGGTGTAGCGGTAGGTGATGTACTGCTTGGCGACCTCGTAGGCCCCGTGCGCCATGATCTGGTGCTCGACCAGGTCCTGAATTTCTTCCACGCTCAAGGCGCGGTTCATCCCGAGGCAGGAATTTTCCACGCTCTCGGCGATGCGGCGGATCTGCATCGGCGTGAGTCGCTCGTCCTCCTTGACGACGTTGTTCGCCTTGGTGACGGCGGTGATGATCTTCATAATGTCAAAAATGGCCTCTGAGCCGTTTCTCTTGATAATTTTCATGCCGTGTTGCTCCTTCTTTCTCTCTCAAATGGCCGTATTGCAAACAAAAACCGCCCAATGATACTAAATATTGTACTTAGCATCCGGGCAGGCACACTAGATATTGTGGGACCTGACTTGACCCGATTCATACTATATCCGATCTGCACGCCCCTGTCAAGAGTAAAAAGGCTGAACTTGAAAATATATCTTGTAGCAATTTACATAAAAATGGCCGTGAAACACAAGATATTGTGTTTCACGGCCAAGCTGTGATGGATCATTAAGGATCATTTGGCTGCATCGCATCTGCAAGCGTATCTGTGATAGCGCCGCGGAAGAGGGAACCGGCGTTGCCGTGGACGATGTTGAGCGCCGGGGCCGTCTGCCCAAGGGGCGTTTTGCCGTCCATGTAGACGTCGAGGTCGAGCATGAAGACGCGCGTCTCGGTGGCTTCCTTGGTGCGGTTGTTGACCTTGCGGAGCGTGCCGGGGCCGGATTTGACGTTGGCCTTCGCGCCGCCGGGAAGGCCCAGCGAGGCCGAGAGCTCACATTTGGAGAACGCGGACTCCTGCGCGTCCTCGTCGGACAGCAGACCGAGATAGCCGGGCTGGATCAGCTCGCGCCAGAGGCAGTCCTCGAGGCCGAGCGCGGCGCGGTCGATGGCGTTGATGTAGCGCAGGCCCACGCGCGTGAAATAGGCGGGCTGATAGAGCTGGATGAGGGCGGCGAGCACGCGGTCGAGCCGCTTGGCAAAGTCTTCCCAGCGGACGTATCCGTGCGTGGAGAGGGCGACGAAGCTCTTCGTCAGGCTGACCTTCCACTGGCCGTCCTCGGAGATGAACTGATAGTTGTTGACCGTGCCCTGCGGGACGGGCTTGCCGTTCACGATCTGCGGGGGCAGCTGCTCCACCTTTTTCTGGTACTGCGGATATTCTCCGCGGATGCGGTCCTGAAATTCGGCGGGGTCGGTGGATTCGATCTTCAGGATGTCGGGAAAGCGCAACTGGCAGATGACCTCGAGCAGCTGCCTGCGCTTGAAAATCTGGCGGGCTTCTTCTGAACGCATATACATTACCTCGTTTTCAGATTACTTATAGTATAGTGTTTTTTGCGAAAAAAGCAAGGGCGTGTCCGTGCCAACTGACGCTTCCATTTCGCGAAAAGTATGCTATACTACGAATAGAAAAAGGAGGACATTATATGGGCTTTTTGCGTCTGCTGGAATCGATCCGGATCCCGGCGCTGAATGTGTTTTTCTCCGGCATCACCTACTGCGGCGACGAGATCGCGTTTATGGTGGTCGCGTTCGCGCTCTTCTGGTGCGTGAACAAACGGACGGGATATTATGCGTTTCTGGTCGGCCTGTTCGGCACAGTCGGAAACCAGTGGCTGAAGATCGCGTGCCGCATTCCGCGGCCGTGGGTGCTTGATCCCGATTTTACGATCGTGGAGTCCGCCCGCGCCGCCGCAACGGGCTATTCATTCCCGTCCGGGCACACGCAGAACGCCGTCGGCACCTTCGGCGCGATCGCGCTGACGACAAAGAGGAAATGGGTGCGCGGCGTGTGCATCGCGCTGATCGTGCTGGTGCCGTTTTCGCGGATGTATCTCGGCGTGCATACGCCGCTGGACGTCGGCGCGGCGTTTTTGATGGCGGCGGCGCTGCTGGCGCTGTTCTATCCGGTGTTTCGGTCGGAGCGGTCGATGGCGAAGGGCATGCCGTGGCTGCTGGGCGCGGCGGTGCTGCTGGCCGCGGCCTTTACGGGGTACATCAGCGGGCTGCGGGTGGACGCGGCGTCGCTTGACGGGTCGAACTTCGCGCATGCGCAGGAGAACGCTTATAAGCTGCTGGGCGCGGTGCTCGCGCTGCTGCCGGTATATTTCCTGGAGAAGCGTTACGTGAAATTTGAGACCGGCGCGGTCTGGTACGCGCAGATCGCAAAGCTCGTGCTGGGCCTCGGGCTGGCGATGGCGGTAAAATCGGTGCTGAAGGCGCCGCTGAACGCGCTGCTGCCCGGCGGCCTGGGCGACGCGATCCGCTATTTCGTGCTGGTGCTGTTCGCGGGCTGCATCTGGCCGATGACGTTCCGCTGGTTCGGCAAATGGGGGAAGCAGCGGGCATGACGACGGCGGTCTGGATCGTTTTGGGGCTGGCGCTGTTCTGTCTGCTTGGCGGATGTGCGGCGGTACTGGCCTGTTCGCGCGGACGGCACGCCACGGCGGCGGAGATCGACGACTATCTGAAGCCGTATCCTATCCACGATGAGGCGATGGCCGCGCAGCGGTTCGTGCTGGAGCAGGAGCCGGAGCAGCTGTTTGTCGAGAGCTATGACGGCAAGCGGCTGCACGCGCAGCTACTGCGCACGGAGGATGCTGTGGGGACAATTTTGCTGTTCCACGGCTACCGCTCGAGCTGGAACGTGGACTTTTCGGCGTCGCTGCTGTTCTACCGGTCGCTGGGCTACAATCTGCTGCTCGTCGACCAGCGGGCGCATCAGGGCTCGGAGGGGACGTTTCTGACCTTCGGCGCGAAGGAGCGCTATGATGTCATCTCCTGGGTGACGTATCTCGGGCAGATGCTGGGGCAGACGCATCCGCTGTTTCTCGGCGGGCTCTCGATGGGGGCGACGACGGTTTTGCTCGCGTCCTGCTTCGAGTTTCCGGCGAATGTGCGTGGGGTCATTGCTGACTGCGGCTTTACCGAGGCGTACGCGGAGATGCGCCATGTGCTGCGCGGCGTGGGACGGTGGATCCCGGCACGGTTCGTGCTGTTCTGGGTGAATCTGGCGGCGCATCTGCTCGCGGGTTATGGCCTGCGCGAGGCGGACACGCGGCTGAGCGTCGCGGAGAGCCGGTATCCGATCCTGTTCATCCACGGCACGGGGGATGACTTCGTCCCCTGTGAGATGACGAAGGAGAACTTTGCCGCCTGCACGGCGGAGAAGGAATGCGTGCTCGTCGAGGGCGCGCAGCACGGATGCAGCTATGTGCGGGACCGTGCGCGCGTTGAGGCGGCGCTGCGGATATTTTTGAAACGGCATACGAAAGGGGAGGACGGACATGACGAACCAGCATGAGATCACGAAGCGGATGCCGCTATTGAATCGCGAGGGGAATCTGACCGAGCCGGGCTGGGCGCGCGGCCTGCTCTGGGACTATCACCGGCCGGACATCCGGGCGAGCGGGATGCGGATCAAGGAATGGGACTATTATTTCGTGTCCAACGGGCATATCGGCCTCGCGCTGACGATCGCGGACAACGGCTATATGGGCCTCGATTCGGTCTCGTATCTCGACTTCGATGAGAAATGGGAGATCACGAAAAGCCCGATGCGGCTGCTGCCGATGGGGAAGACTGCCCTCCCGGAGACGAGCGCCGCCGGGTCCAGCGAGATCGCGCGCGGCGGCTATGCGCTGGCGTTTTACCACGATGACGACGGGACGCGCAAGCTGACGTTCCACATGGACAAATTCCGCGGGAAGGATGCCATCGAGGGCATGATCTCCCTCTCGGACGAGCCGGCGGAGAGCATGGTCATCGCGACGCCGTTTGAAAAGAGCGGGCATTTCTACTACAACCAGAAGATCAACTGTATGCGGGCCTCCGGCTGGATCGAGCTGGGCGGGGCGCGCGTGGAGCTGGATCCCAAGACGTGGTTTGCTGTGCTGGACTGGGGACGGGGCGTCTGGACGTACCACAACACGTGGTACTGGGGCAGCGCGTCCGGTGAAGTGGACGGTGTGCCGTTCGGCTGGAACATCGGCTACGGCTTCGGCGATACGAGCGCGGCGAGCGAGAACGTCCTGTTTTATGGTGGAAAGATCCACAAGCTGAGCCAGGTGCGCTTTGAGATCCCGATGCAGGACGGGAAAGAGGACTATCTCAAGCCGTGGCGGTTCTTGAGCGACGACGGACGGTTTGAGATGGCGTTCACCCCAATTTTGAACCGGGCGGCGTGTACGTCCGTGGGCGTCATCAAATCTGACCAGAATCAGGTGTTTGGCCGCTTCACGGGCACGGCCGCGCTCGACGACGGGACAGTCTTGCAGGTGAACGACTTTTTCGGCTTTGCCGAGAAGGTAGAGAATAAGTGGTAAAGAAAAGCGCCGCGCGTTCCAGCCGGAACGCGCGGCACTTTTTTCGGGCGGGCAATGCCCGCCCCTACGATGTCTATTTTGACGCGGCGAAAAATCGCAGATGCGGGCTGATGAGTACCCGCAAGGGGCAGGCCGCATCTGTAACGCTCCTTCGTCGCAAACAGCTGCGCTCGGCATCGGCCCCTACATGGTGCGGAGGAAAATCGATAGAAAAGGGCGGACAGGGCCGTCCGCCCCTACAGGGAGCGGCAGAAAAGAAAACATCCCCCTCTCGGGTGAGAGGGGGATGCTGATTACTCGATGTCATGGACGACCTCTTCGGGCGGGGTATCGAGCCGCTCGGGGTGGGCCATGAGGCGCTTGAGGTATTTGAGGACGGTCGCAAAATAGAAGCCGTCGCAGATGCGCTCGTCGGTGTTGACGGTATAATCCACATATTTGTGGGCGACGACGGTGCCGTCGTCCTGGATCTCGTTCTTCCGGTATTTGCAGCCGAAAGCGATGAAGACCGGGAGGTTGCCGAAGTCATAGAGATGGTGGACGATCGGCGGGATGCCGAGCGAACCCATCGACGTGAAGAAGATCGAACCGTGGAACGGGCTGACCTCGAGCAGGAATTTCGGCAGGAGGCCGAAATAGTCGATCAGCTTGAGCAGCCAGACCGTGAACTTGAACAGCACGCCGGGGATCAGCGAGAGGACCTTCGCGGTCTTGTCGAAGTCGCTGCCGAGAGCGTGGCCCTGGATGTCGGCGACGGCCTTGTTCAGCTTTTCATAGACGTCGTTGGCGGTGTCGGTGGGCTTGAGGTGGATCTTTGCGATGGACTCCGACGCGTCGGTCGCCATCTCGGTCTTGACGACCATGCAAAACTGGATGTCGTCGTCGCGGGAATAGACCTGCTGCCCGGAGAGGAAGCGGTTGACCGCCGGATACTTTGCGACGCAGCGGACATAGGCTGCGAGGAAGACGTGCGTGATGCCGAAGCCGGTCAGGCCCTCGCGCCGCTTCTGGCGGATGTAGCGCTCGATCGGCGTGATCTCGACGGTGTCGCGCACAAAGTTCGACGCGGGGACGCGGTTTGGCATGATGTAGTTTGCGACGGTCTGCATCGGGTCGAGCGTGCGGAGCTTGCGGCCGTCGGGCCGGTCGCCCCAGGTGGGGTGGTATTTGCCGTCGAGGTGGAGCTGCATTGCAAGTGACGCGCACAGACCGCCGAGCAGGAAGAGCATGTCCGGCGCGACGCGCTGAAGCCGCGGCCAGTCCATGGTGCGCAGGGCCGCGCGGTGCGTATAGAGCAGGACGCCGAGCGCCGCCGCAAGCAGGACGATCAGGCCGAAGCTGCTCTTGACCGTGCCGCTGACCGTCACGGCGTAGAACGCCGCGATTGCGAGATACGCCACCCAGAACACGAATACGATTGGAACGGGGTAGGATGCAGTGGAGACCTTGATGCCGTAGTAGATCGCCAGCATGAAAACCGGGACTGCCGTCCGGTAGAAGCGTTCTTCGCCGCTGCAAAGTAAGATCAGCACATAGATCAGACAGGCCGCCACCGGCAGTACGATTTGGAACCACACCGTCGCCGCACCCGCGCCTTTCTCGCAGGGATATGCGATGCGGAGTACTGCCGAAGCCGTCAGAACCAGCGCCGCCAGCCAGGTAAACACATTTTTCCGGCTGACAAAATAGGAAACTCGTCTTTTCATAGCTTTTATGATACCAATTTCCGGGGAAAAATGCAATGGGGAATTTAGGCGGGGATGCCTTGCGGCAGACAAAAAGGCTCCCCTTGATGCAATCAAAGGGAGCCTTTGGGCCTGAAATCAATCAGAGACAGTCTCGGGGGCGGGGATGAGCCAGTCGATATAGCGGGCGGGCTCGGTGACGGAGCCGCGCGTGGTATAGACGGCGTAGTTTTTGAACATGACGGGCGTCAGGTACCCGCGGTCGCAGAGACGCTGATAGAGGTTATAGGAATTGCCGCTGTTGACGAGCATCCGGTTGCAGAGGCTTTGCATCGTGCTGTCGGCGAGGCTGCCGTAGCTCAGGCTGCCGCCGGACTGGAAAAACGGGCTGAGGTCGAAATTCGGCGACAGGCGGACCTCGCCATAGTAGAGGTCGAAATTCCCGGCGCGCAGCAGCGTGAGATATTCCTCATAGTCGACGCTCTTGAGCGTGAGATCGAAGCCGAGGGCGTTGAGGTCCTGGACGATCTTCGTCGCGGCCTGCACGCGCTGATAGCTCGAGGCACAGACGAGCATCGTGCCGGAGACCGGCACGGCATAGCCGAGCGAGGAGACATAGAGGTCGAGCCGGCCGTCGTGATCCATGTCCTCGACGGAGGCCGATTCCAGCTGGCGATAGAAATTTTCCATGCTGTAGGAATACTTCAGGGCGAGCTTTGCGTCGTAGAGCTTGGAGCTCGGCTGGCAGGGGAGCGTCGCCGCGCTGGCGAAGCCGCCCATGAGGTCGGAGACGATGGCGTCGCGGTCGATGGCGTAGGTGATGGCGCTGCGCAGGCCGTAGTTGGAGAAGACGCGCGAGCCGATGTTGTAGCCGATGTACTGCAGAATGCACGTCCCGTCCTCCCACAGCTCATAGTCGTTGTGGAAGCCGGCGTAGGCCGCGGAATTCGGGTCGGTGAGCACCATGTTGATATTCTCGTACTCGAAATTGTCGCGGATCTCGGCGGTGGTGGAGACGGAGGTCAGCGTGATCTCGTCGTAGTCCACAAGCGGCGTACCGCCCTGCCACCAGTCGGTATTGCGGACAAGGCGTTCGGTGGATTCGAACTTGTAAGGCCCGGTCCCGGGCGGGACGTCCTGCTCCATGGTGTCCTTCTGGATGATGGGGATGTCGAGCAGGAGGGGCAGCTCGTCGTATGCGACGGTGGTCGTGAGAACGACGGTCTGCGCGTCGAGCGCTTCGATGGAGGTGACATCGCGCAGGCGGCTGCCGTAGTAGGCGGTGCCGCGGCTGGACTCGAGCGAGTAGACGACATCGTCTGCCGTCATCGGCTCGCCGGTATGGAAGCGGACGCCGGACTGGAGCGTGATGGTGGTGGCCGTGCCGTCGTCGGAGACGGAATAGTCCTTTGCGAGGATGGGCACGGCGTCCAGCTCCTGCGTGACGGCGAAGAGCGGCTCGTAGAGGAACGAGAAGATGACGCGGTTGTTGAGGCTCTCGCAGTTGTAGGGGTGCAGGCCGTAGTCCGGCTGATAGGCGAGGCCGAAGGACTCGAGCTCCGAGAGGACCTCGGTCACGACGGCGGTCGTCTCCTGCTGGGGGGTGCTTTCGGTTGGGGTGGCGTCGGTCTGGGCGTCGCCGCTTTTGAATTTGTCGGTGAACCAGCCCATGTCAACCTTGGCACAGCCGGAGAGCGTGACGAGCAATAGGGTCAGCGCCAGAAGGACGCAGAGGGTGCGGCGCATGGCGCTCACTCCTTTCTCATGATGATGGCCGCCTGAGAGCCGCGGTGGTTTCCCACAGCGCGGTGCGACCAGAAGCGCTCGGGCTGGCAGCGGGTGCAGTCCGGGCAGATGTCGATCTCGGAAAGACCGGCCCGTTCCAGCCAGAGGCGGTTGAGCCCCTTGAGGTCGACGTGGGCTTTTTCGCCGTGCGGCTCGATGCAGTGTTCTGCGTCCGCGCCGAGGGCGTTTCGCATCGCGTCCGGCACTTCAGGGCCGACCTCGAAGCAGCAAAGGCCGATGCAGGGGCCAATCGCGGCGCGGATGTCGGAGGGGAGGCTTCCAAATTCGCGGGTCATGGCGGCGACGGCCTTTGCGGCGATGCCCATGGCGGTGCCGCGCCAGCCGGAGTGCACCGCGCCGAGCGCGCCGGTCACGGGGTCGAAGAGCAGGATCGTGGTGCAGTCCGCGCCAAAGCAGCAAAGGGCTACGCCGGGGTCATCCGTGATGAGGCCGTCGCAGACGACGGTCTGCTCACGGGAAAGGCCCGTGCCGCAGTCGGCTTTTCCGACGCGGAGGATGAGGTCCGTGTGCTCCTGCCTGGTGAAGACGGTCTGCTCCGGCGCGAAGCCGACGGCGGCGCCGAGGATGCGGTAGTTTTCACGCACGTTTTCAGGCCGGTCCCCCCGGTGGGTGCCGAGGTTGAGCGAGGCAAGATGGCCCTCGCTCACGCCGCCGAAGCGGGTGGAAAAGCAGTGGACGGAGCCGGAGAGGCTGTCGGCAGTCAGATATTCCAGGCGGCCCTGGCTGATTGTGTGAAACATAATCCTCAATTCTGCGGGGCGTTTTGCCCGCGTTCGGCGGCGAGATCCTTGTCACGGCAGCACTTTTTATACTTCTTGCCGCTGCCGCAGGGGCAGGGGTCGTTCGGGCCGACCTTGATCTTCTTGACAACGGGCTGGCGGCGGACGGTCTTGTCACCGCCGGCGTTGGCACCGGTTTCCTTCGCGACGCGCTCACGCTTGATCTCTTCGTTTGTCTTGATACGGACGAGGAAGACGCGGCGGACAATCTCCTCCTTGATGGCGTCGGTCATGGCCTCGAACATCTCGAAGCCCTCGCGCTTGTAGGCGACGACGGGGTCTTCCTGCGCATAGGCGCGCAGGCGGATGCCCTGGCGGAGATCGTCCATGGCGTCGATGTGATCCATCCAGTATTCATCGACGACGCGGAGGGTTATCACGCGCTCGAGCTCCCGCATGACAGGCGCGCCGTACTGCTCTTCCTTCTTGGCGTAGGACGCCTGCATGAGGGCGAGGACGCGCTCGGTCATATCCTCACGGGTGAGCGTTTGGAGCTCTTCGTCGGTCGCGACCCAGATGCCCTTCGGGAAGCAGATGTTCTCAAAGTGGCTCATCATCTCGAAGAAGGCGGTGCGGTCGGGCAGGTGCGGCTGCTCGCCGAAGGCGCTGGCGACGTAGGTGTCCACGTAGAAGCGCATCATGGACTGGACGTTCTTCTGCAGATCTTCGCCGTCGAGCACCTGCTGGCGCTGCTGATAGATGATCTTCCGCTGGACGTTCATGACGTCGTCGTATTCAAGGACGCTCTTCCGGGCCTGATAGTTGCGGCTCTCGACGGTCTTCTGCGCGTTTTCGATCGCGCCGGAGAGGATCTTTGCGTCGATGGGCGTGTCCTCGTCGAGGCCGAGCGAATCCATCATGCTGAGCACGCGCTCAGAGCCGAACAGACGCATGACGTCGTCCTGCATCGAGAGGTAGAACTGCGTCTGGCCGGGATCACCCTGACGGCCTGCGCGGCCGCGGAGCTGGTTGTCGATGCGGCGGGACTCGTGCCGTTCGGTGCCGATGATATAGAGGCCGCCGGCCTGCCGGACCAGATCTGCCTCGCGGTCGACCTCGGCCTTGTGGAGCTTGTAGGCCTCGTTGTAGGCCGCGCGGGCGGCGAGGATCTCGGGGTCGTCGGTCTCGGCGAAGGAGTTGGACTCGGCGATCAGCTCGTCGGAGAGACCCTGCTTCCGCAGGTCGCTCTTCGCCATGAACTCGGCGTTGCCGCCGAGCATGATGTCGGTGCCGCGGCCCGCCATGTTCGTCGCGATCGTGACCGCGCCGAGGTGGCCCGCCTGCGCGACGATCTCGGCTTCCTTTTCGTGGTGCTTCGCATTCAGAACGTTGTGCGGGATACCCTCGCGCTTCAGAAGCTGGCTTAAAAGCTCGGATTTTTCGATGGAGATCGTGCCGACCAGCACGGGCTGGCCCTTCTCGTGGCACTCTTTGATCTTCCGGATGACCGCGCGGAACTTGCCCGGCTCGGTCTTATAGACGATGTCGGGATTGTCGATGCGGATGACGGGCTTGTTCGTCGGGATCTCGACGACGTCGAGATCGTAGATGCCGGAGAATTCCTCTTCCTCGGTCAGGGCCGTGCCGGTCATGCCGGAGAGCTTGGCGTAAAGGCGGAAGAAGTTCTGGAAGGTGATGGTGGCGAGCGTTTTGTTCTCGCTCGCGACCTTGACGCCCTCCTTGGCCTCGATGGCCTGATGGAGGCCCTCGTTATAGCGGCGGCCGTACATCAGGCGGCCCGTGAATTCGTCGACGATGATGACCTGCCCGTCCTTGACGACGTAGTCGATGTCGCGCTTCATGAGGCCGCGGGCCCGCATGGCCTGGTTGATGTGATGGCTGAGGGTGGAATTTTCCACGTCGGCGAGGTTTTCCACGCCGAAAAATTCCTCGGCCTTGGCAATGCCCTGCTGCGTGAGGCTGACGGTGCGCTCTTTTTCATCGACAATGTAGTCGCAGTCGAACTGGTCCTGCAGCTCCTTATCGTCGGTCGTGGAGAAGACCTGCTTTTTCAGGCGGGCGACAAAGTAGTCGGCCATCTCGTAGAGTTTGGACGATTCTTCGCCCTTGCCGGAGATGATGAGCGGCGTCCGCGCTTCGTCGATGAGGATGGAGTCGACCTCGTCGACGATGACGAAGTTGTGCCCGCGCTGGACCATCTCCTGCTTGTAGATGGCCATATTGTCGCGGAGGTAGTCGAAGCCGAATTCGTTGTTCGTGCCGTAGGTGATGTCGGCGGCGTAGGACGCGCGGCGCTCGGCAGGCGTCTTGTCATGGATGATGAGGCCGACGGAGAGGCCGAGGAAGCGATAGACCTTGCCCATCCACTCCGAGTCGCGCTTGGCGAGGTAGTCGTTGACGGTGACGATGTGGACGCCCTCGCCGGTCAGGGCGTTGAGGTAGGCCGGGAGGATGGCGACGAGCGTTTTGCCCTCGCCGGTCTTCATCTCGGCGATGCGGCCCTGATGGAGCACGATGCCGCCGACGACCTGCACGCGGTACGGACGCATGCCGAGCACGCGGTCAGCCGCTTCGCGAACGGCGGCGAACGCCTCCGGCAACAGCTGATCCAGCGTCTCACCGGCCGCGAGCCGGTCCTTGAATTCCTGCGTCTTGGCGCGGAGATCCTCGTCGGAGAGGGCGCGGTAATCGTCCTCGAGGGCCATGACGGCATCGACCAGCGGCGCGAGCTTCTTGACCTCACGCTCGGAGCGGGTACCGAAGAGCTTATTGAATAATCCCATAATAACGACCTTTCTGCGCGGCGGAGCCGCGCGGGACGGTAATTTTCAAATCCTTCGTAGCATTATACCACAGCAGACCCCATAAAAAAAGAAGAAATTGTGAATTTCTCCCGGCCTGCACGGCTTGATTTCAGGGGCCGATACTGATAAAATAGCGGCGTATCGAAAATCGGAGGAAACAGGTATGGCAATTCGGCTGCTGTCCGTGGATGTGGACGGGACGATCACAAATGGAAGAAATCAGGTCACGCAGGCGACGGCGGATGCGCTGCGCCGGGCCGCGGCGGCGGGCGTGATCGTCACGCTGAACACGGGGCGCAACCTCTGCGAGAGCCAGATGGTGCTGGACCGCGTGCCGGAGATCCGGTATCTGATGGGCTGCACAGGCGCTTTTTTGATGGATGTGCAGCAGCATGAGCGGCTGAGCAATCACACGCTGGACATCGTGACGGCGCGGCAGGTCAACGCCATTTTCCGGAAGTATGACATGCTGATCGGCATTTTCTATGACGATCTGGTCTGCAACCAGGCCGATGAGATCGGCCAGTTCACGCGGTTCTATCCCGCGGAGATGAAGAGCGTATTCGACACGCACACGGTCGTCCCGTCGCTGACGGCGACGCTCGCGGCGCGGGAGGGCAGCGTGGATAAATTCTACGTGGTCTTTGCCGACGCGGCGGCACAGCAGGCGGCGCTCCGCGAGATCGAGCCGCTGCCGGTCTTTGTGACGAGCGCGGGCTTCATCGACATAGAGGTCATGGCGCAGGACGCGAACAAGGGCGCAATTTTGCTGGAACTGGCGGAGCGATTGCACATCCGGACGGACGAGATCCTCGCCATCGGCGACAGCGAAAACGACGTCGCGATGCTGCAGACGGCGGGCATCGGCGTGGCGATGGGCAATGCAAAGGATCATGTCCGCGAGATCGCGGACGTCGTCGCGCCGGACAACGAGCACGACGGCGTGGCCTGGACGGTGGAGCGCGTGCTGCGGGGGGATTTTGATGGGATCGGCTGATCTGACACTGAAAATGGCGCTGATCGTGGCGGTCGGTGTCTTCTTTGCTTCGTTCATGGACGCCATTGCGGGCGGCGGCGGGATCATCTCGGTGCCGACGTATCTGCTTGCGGGGCTGCCGGCGCACTATGCGCTCGGGACGAACAAGCTCTCGGCGGGCCTCGGCTCGCTGGCGTCCACGGGGCGGTATATCAAAAACGGCTATGTGGACTGGAAGCTCGGGATTCCGGGGATCGTGATGTCGCTCGTCGGCTCGCACTTCGGGACGAAGCTGCAGCTGATGGTGCCGGAAAAATATCTGCAATACTTACTGCTGCTCGTGCTGCCGGTGGTGGCGTTCGTGGTGCTGCGGCAGCGGCAACTCCCGGAGGAGCGCGGGCAGATCGAGCCGAAGGCGCAGATGGCGATCGTCTGTGTGTCGACGCTTTTCATCGGGGCCTACGACGGGTTCTACGGGCCGGGCAGCGGGACGTTCTTCCTGCTCGTGTTCTGCAACCTCGCGAAGATGGACGTCCGGACGGCGAGCGGCAATGTGAAGCTCGTGAACCTCGCGTCCAACATGGGCGCGCTGATCACAAGCCTGATGAGCGGAAAGGTCTTTATCGTGCTCGGCCTGATCGGCACGGTGACGAGCTTCGCGGGGCATTTCCTCGGCGCGGGGCTTGCCATTAAAAATGGCTCGAAAATCGTGAAGCCGACGGTCATCATCGTCCTCATCCTGCTGGCCGTGAAGGTCGTGCAGGGGCTGATCACCGGGTCGAACTGACTGCTGGCAGCAGCAGAAACGAAAAATACGGATAAGGAGTATGTGCTATGAGTAAAACGATCGGCATCCTCGGCGGCATGGGGCCGCTGGCCACGGCGGATCTGTTCCGCAAGATCACCTGCCTGACAAAGGCAAGCTGCGACAACGACCACATCCGCGTCTACATCGACTCCAACGCCCGCATCCCCGACCGCACGGCGGCCATCCTCTCCGGCGGGACGGATCCCGTGCCGGAGATGACCTCTGCGCTGCGCCATCTGGAGGCCTGCGGCGCGGACTGCATCATCATGCCGTGCAACACGGCGCACTATTTCCTGCCGCAGCTTCAGGCGAAGACCGAAATACCGTTTCTCAGTATGCTCGCCGCTACGGCGAAGGCCTGCGCGGCGAAGTTCCCCGGCAAGACCGCGGCCATCCTCGGCACGAAGGGGACGCTCGCGACCGGGCTCTACGACCGCGCGCTGGAGGCCGAGGGCGTTGCGTTCATTCTGCCGGACGAGGCGGAGCGCGACACGCTGATGCACCTCATTTACGACGTGGTCAAGGCGTCGAAGCCGCTCGCGCCGGAGCAGGGGACGTGGGAGCGTCTGCTGGACGGGCTGCGCGCGCGCGGCGCGGACTATTTCATCCTCGGCTGCACGGAGCTGCCCATCGTGGCCGATTCGCTGCCGGTGGAAGGCCCGTTCGTCGACCCGACGGCGGAGCTGGCGAAGGCGGCCATCCGTTTCTGCGGCTGCGAAACGCTGGAAGACTGAACAATACTCCGGACAGGACAAAACGACGAGCCGGGCGGCGCAGGCCGCCCGGCGTTTTTGCGCTTTTTCACTTTAAATTTGTGCAGTGTGCTGAATGAAGCTGAAAAAATCAATCGGCAATTTGTTAAAATATCTGAACGAAACTTTGGAAAACCTTAACAAAAAATAGGCAAAACTGAAAAACTTCTTTACAGAACATTAACGCCTTGGTATAATGAAACTGCCCGGAGCGTGAGAAACTCCCGGCCAATCTTTTTAGAGGAGAAGGAGTATATGAAAGAAAAGAAGAAAATGGGCCTTGGTGTCCGCATCCTGCTCGGCATGGTGCTCGGCATTATCGTCGGCGCGATCCTGTGGGCGATCCTCGGCGTAGACAAGGCGAATGAGATTGCCACGGCGTACATCAAGCCGTTCGGCGACATCTTCGTCAACCTGCTGAAGTACATCGTTGTGCCTCTGGTCCTGCTCTCCATCATGGACGGCGTCATCTCCATGGGCGACATCGGCAAGGTCGGCAAGATCGGCTGGAAGACCATTGTCTACTTCCTGGCCACCACGGCCATCGCCTGCATCATCGGCCTCGTTGTGGCGAATATCTTCAAGGGCTCGTTCCGTGTGCTGGAAATGGCGGAGGACGCGGCGTATGAGGCGAAGAACGCCAACATCGTCGACACCGTCAAGGGCATTTTCCCGTCGAACTTCATCCAGCCGCTGCTTGATTCTTCGATGCTCCAGATCATCGTGATCGCGCTGTTCTTCGGCTGCGGCATCCTCGTCGCGGGCGAGAAGGGCAAGCTGGCTGCCAATGTCGTCAGCTCCTTCAACGAAGTCACGCAGAAGGTCATGAGCTTCATTCTTGCTGTCTCCCCGATCGGCGTGTTCTGCCTGATGACCTGGGTCGTCTCCAACCAGGGCCCGAAGATCCTCGGCGACCTCGGCCTCGTCCTGCTGGCGGCCTACATCGGCTACATCATCCATGTCGTGCTGGTCTACAGCCTGTCTGTCAAGGTCTTCGCGAAGATGAGCCCGATCAAGTTCTTCAAGGGCGTGCTCCCCGCGGCTGTCTTCGCTTTCACGTCCACGTCCTCTGTGGCGTCCCTGCCGGTCTCCAAGGAGTGCTGCGATGAGATGGGCGTTGAGAACGACATCTCCTCCTTCGTCCTGCCGCTCGGCGCGACGATCAACATGGACGGCACCGCCATCTATCAGTGCGTGGCCGCGATCTTCCTGGCCAAGTGCATCGGCGTCGACCTGACCATGGGCCAGATGGTGACCATCGTCGTCACCGCGACGCTCGCCTCCATCGGTACCGCCGGTACCTCCGGCGCGGGCATGATCATGCTGGCGATGGTGCTTGATGCCGTCGGCATCGATCCGACCTACATCGGCCTCATCTACGGCGTCGACCGCCTGTTCGACATGGGCCGTACCAGCCTGAATGTCATTGGCGACGCGTCCTGCGCGATCTGCGTCAACTACTGGGAAGGCAACGCCAAGAAGGCTGCCGCCAAGAAGGCGTAAGCTGCGGGCGTATCGCACCAGATCCAATTTCGGCCCCTCCGCGATCTCGCGGAGGGGCCGTTTTCGTCATTTCGCCGTGATAAGCCCTAGCTTTTTTGTCAGGCTGTGAACGCTTTTCCGGTTGCGTTTATACCCAGAATACGGTATACTAAAAACAGATCCCCAAAGACCGGTCCCGGTCAGAATGAAAAATAAGAGAGGTATGGAAAATGGCTGTTGCATACAAGGATCGCAGCGCAGCGGAGCTGCAGGAAGAATACCGCGCGGTAAAGGCCCAGTTTGACGCGCTCAAATCGCGCGAGCTGAAGCTGAATATGTCCCGCGGCAAGCCCAGCCGCGCCCAGCTCGATATGGTCAGCGATATCATGGACGTTTTCAAGACCCCCGAAGACTATATTTCCGACGGTATCGACGTGCGCAACTACGGCGAGCTGTCCGGCCTGCCCGCGGCGAAGCGGCTGTTCGCCGAGATCCTCGGCTGCAAGCCCGAGGAGTGCTTCATCGGCGGCAACGCCTCGCTCACGCTGATGTACGACACCATTTCCAAGGCGTTCACACACGGTCTGCTGCATTCCGGCTCGCCCTGGTGCCGGCTGGACACGGTCAAGTGGCTCTGCCCCGCGCCGGGCTATGACCGCCATTTCAAGATCACGCAGTCGTTCGGCTGTGAGATGATCACCATCCCGATGACGCCCACCGGCCCGGACATGGATCTCGTTGAGGAGCACGTCAAGGATCCGGCGGTCAAGGGCATGTGGTGCGTGCCGAAATATTCGAACCCCGACGGCATCGTCTACTCCGAGGAGACGATTCGCCGCATCGCCAATCTGAAGCCCGCCGCGCAGGATTTTACCCTCATGTGGGACAATGCCTACTGCATCCACGAGTTTGAGGGCGAGTACGTCGAGTTCCCGGACATCCTGTCCCTCTGCCGCGAGGCGGGCAGCCCCGATATGGTCTATGAGTTTGCCTCCACGTCGAAGGTCACGTTCCCCGGCGCGGGCATCTCCGTGATGGCCACGAGCGAGGCCAACCAGAAGTATCTGCAGAAGCTGATCGGCATCCAGACCATCTCCTACGACAAGGTCAACCAGCAGCGCCACGTCCTCTATCTCAAGGACAAGGCCCATACGCTGGAGCTGATGAAGAAGCACGCGGCGCACATGGCCCCGAAGTTCCAGTGCGTGCTGCGCCATCTCGACGGCATTGCCGACCTCGGCATCGCCAGCTGGGAGCGCCCGAAGGGCGGCTATTTCGTCTCCTGCAACACGGCGCCCGGTCTGGCCAAGCGGACGCTGGCGCTCTGCAGCGAAGCGGGCGTCACGATGACCGGCGCGGGCGCAACGTTCCCGTACGGGATCGATCCGCAGGATTCCAACATCCGCATCGCGCCGTCCCTGCCGCCGGTGGAAGAGCTGGAACAGGCGATGGAGATCTTCACGACGAGCCTGCGTCTCGCCGCGCTGGAGCAGCTGATGGCGCAATAACCCAAAATATTTCTGCACGACCCCTTGCAAACCGCAAGGGGTTGTGTTATACTAGATTCAACGAAATAGAACTGGATGGTTCGTGCGGGTCAGTCCGCAGGCGGAATGGGGTGAGAGTCCCCGCGAGTCGGTCACTGTGATGCGTCCTTGAGACGATAAGTCAGGTCAGCTGAGAACCATGCAGGGCCTGTGCCACGACCGCAGCCGAAGGAACACATCACGATAGGTGTATTGTATCCGTGCGGTTCGTTGGCCGCACGGATTTTTTGTCTGCTCCGGCGGGTATTGGGAGCCTGCCGCTGCGAATATACGAGTTTCAGCAGCTCGATCTCCTCTTTTGGCAGTCAAGACCTCTGCACGTCCCCCTGTGCAGACCTGCCGCAATGACGCATGGGCGCTTGCCGTTTGGGAACCGGCAGGCGCCCAGCGTGCGTTTATAGGGCAGCGACACACCATTGGAGCTGCGGCCTTTGACGGATCTTTTGTCCCAGAGCTTCGCTTTGAAAAACTTGAAATATTGCGCAGCCGTTGGCGACGAAGGAGCCTTACGGATGCGGCAATGCCCCTCGCGGGTACACAAAGGATGTCTGCGTTTTCCAAATCTCGCTCTGAAACAAAATCTCTCGCCAAATGTCCTTGCACAATGGTGTGGCGCTGCCCTGTCTTTCACATGAAATCTGTATAAAAAATGTGCGTTTTCACATGATAAAGCGAGAAAATTCCGGAAGGAGAAAACGCAATGAAAGCATTTGCAATGTTGGGGCTGAACCGGGTCGGCTGGATCGAAAAGCCGCGGCCAAGCTGCGGACCGCTGGATGCGATCGTCCGTCCGATCGCCGTTTCGCCGTGCACGAGCGATGTCCACACGGTGTTTGAAGGGGCGCTGGGCGACCGGCGCGACATGATCCTTGGGCACGAGGCCGTCGGTGAGGTCGTGGAGGTCGGGGCGCTCGTCCGCGATTTTCGCCCGGGCGACCGCGTCATCGTCACGGCCATCACGCCGGATTGGGGCTCGCTTGAGGCACAGCGCGGCTATGCGATGCACTCGGGCGGGATGCTCGCGGGCTGGAAATTTTCAAACTTCAAGGACGGCGTTTTCGCCGAATTCTTCCACGTCAACGAGGCGGACGCGAACCTGGCCCGTCTGCCGGAGGGTATGGAGCCGGGCGCGGCGGCGATGCTCTGCGACATGATGCCGACGGGGCTGCATGCGGCGGAGCTGGCCGAGGTGCAGTTCGGCGAGGATGTGGCCGTCATCGGCATCGGGCCGGTCGGATTGATGGCCGTCGCCGGGTGCCGGCTGCGCGGCGCGGCGAACATCTACGCCGTCGGCACGCGGGCCAAGTGCCGCGAGGTCGCCGCGGCCTACGGCGCAAATCACTTCCTCAGCTACCGCGACGGCAATCTGGCCGAGCAGATCCTGGTGCAGACGCAGGGGCGCGGCGTGGACAAGGTCTGCATCGCGGGCGGCGGCGCGGACACATTCGACGCGGCCATCCGCATGGTCAAGCCGGGCGGGATCGTCGCCTCGGTCAACTATCTCGGCGAGGGCAATTTTGTGAACATTCCGCGCGCGGAATGGGGCTGCGGCATGGCGCACAAGCAAATCCGCGGCGGGCTGATGCCCGGCGGGCGACTCCGCGCGGAGCGCCTCGCCGCGATGGTCGAGACTGGGCGCATTGATCCGAGCCTGATGATCACGCACCGGTTCCATGGCTTCGGGCACATCGAGGAGGCGCTGCTCCTGATGAAAAACAAGCCCGCCGACCTTATCAAACCGGTCGTCTATCTGGATTAAAATCATCCCCCATTTCAGACGAAATGGGGGATGATTTTTAGACCGGCGTACAATCAAATTCGTAGGAGCCGATGCCCACATCGCCTCGTCCCCGCCGCAACGGAAAGCCTCCCCTGTGCAAGGTAGCGAAGCGGCGGCGCAGTGTTGAATGACAGCCCGGTGGGCTGTCAGACCCGCGCCGTGACCGAGCCGCAGCGAGACGGTGGCATTTGCGAAGCAAATGACGGAGAGGTTGTCAATGTTGTTACGTTCAAACCTCTCAGCCGGGCGCGTAAGGAACGCGCACCCGGCATACCCCGCGGTATGATGCGGGGCAAGTCACGGTTTGCACCGTGACAAACGCCTGCGGGCGTTCCGGGGCGCGGTTCTGATATGCCACCGGCAT
>CAJMLC010000014.1 GCA_905214155.1 uncultured bacterium
CGAGGATCTTCAGCAGCGCCTGCTGCACGCCCTCGCCGGAGACGTCGCGCGTGATAGAGGTGTTCTCGCTCTTGCGGGCGATCTTGTCCATCTCGTCGATGTAGATGATGCCGCGCTCGGCCAGCTCGACGTCGAAATCCGCCGCCTGAAGCAGCCGGAGCAGGATGTTCTCCACATCCTCGCCGACGTAGCCGGCCTCGGTGAGCGTGGTGGCGTCCGCGATGGCGAACGGCACGTTCAGGATCTTGGCCAGCGTCTGGGCGAACAGTGTCTTGCCGGAGCCGGTCGGGCCAATGAGCAGGATGTTGCTCTTTTGCAGCTCCACATCGGTCTGCTGCGCAAAATAGATGCGCTTATAGTGGTTATAGACCGCCACCGACAGTGCGACCTTCGCCGCGTCCTGCCCGATGATATACTGGTCCATATAGGTTTTGATCTCCTGCGGGGTGGGCAGCTTGTCCGGCAGCTCCAGCTGCTGCGCGCTGCCCGGATGCATCTCGTCGTGCAGGATCGAGTTGCAGAGATCGACACACTCGTTGCAGATATAGACGTTCGGCCCCGCGATGATCCGGTTGACCTGCTCCTGCCGCTTGCCGCAGAAGGAGCAGCGGATAGAATCTTTTGCCAATGTTCCCTTTCTCCTTTCAGGGAATCGTACCCGAGACAACAAGCTCGGTGCTTTTTCATTCACTTGGGCTGCGCCGCATAATTTGGCGAAATTCGTCAAATTATGCGGTCGTTGCCCTTATCTCTTATCGATGACCTTGTCGATCAGGCCGTAGGCCACGGCCTCCTCGGCGGTCATGAAGTTGTCGCGCTCGCACGCGGCGGTGATCTCCTCGACGCTCCGGCCGGTGTTGTCCGCCAGAATGGCGTTCAAGCGCTTTTTGATGACCTCCAGCCGTTTCAGGTGGATGGCCATATCGGTGATTTGGCCCTGCGTCCCGGCGGACGGCTGATGGATCATGATCTCCGCGTTCGGCAGCGCGAGGCGCTTGCCCTTCGTGCCGGATGACAGCAAAAACGCGCCCATCGAGGCCGCCATGCCCACGCAGATCGTGGACACGTCGCACTTGATATACTGCATCGTGTCATAGATGGCCATGCCGTCGGTGACGGAGCCGCCCGGCGAGTTGATGTAGAACTGGATGTCCTTATCGGGGTCCTGCGCCTCGAGATAGAGCAGCTGCGCGACGATCAGGCTCGCCGTCGTGGAGTTGACCTCTTCGGACAGGATGATGATGCGGTCGTTGAGCAGGCGCGAGAAAATATCGTAAGACCGCTCGCCGCGGCTCGTCTGCTCGACAACATAGGGAACTAAACTCATAGAAATTCTCCTTTCCTCGGCGTCTTGCCAAATGGCAGGGCCGCCAATGCAATCCTAACCGGGCAGGCGGAGAATTATTCCTTTTCTGCCTCAGCTTCTGCGGCGGGCGCTTCCTCTGCGGGGGCCTCGGCCGCCTTTTTCTTCGTGGTCTTCTTGGCGGGCTTTTCTTCGACAGCCTTCGCGTTCTCGGCGATGAACTTCGCGGCCTTGCGGGTCTTCAGCTCTTCGCGGACAGAGTCGGCGCTGACGGCGGCCTTGACCTTCTCCAGCTCCATCTGGTACTGGTCGGCCATCTTCTTCAGCTCTTCCTCGACCTCTTCGTCGAGCACTTCGATCTTCTCCGCCTCGGCGACGGCCTCGAGCAGCAGGCTCGTGCGGACGGTCTGCTCCGCCATCGGGCGCAGCGACTGGCGCAGGCCGTCGACATTGCCGCCCATCATCTTGGCGTAGTCTTCCATCTTCATGCCCTGCATCTGCAGCTGATAGCCGAACTGCTCCATCTGACGGTCGATCTGCTCGTCGATCATGCAGGCCGGGATCTCGACGGTCATGTTCTTCGCGGCGGCGTCGACAGCGGTGTCTTCGAACGCGCGGTCAGACTCTTCCTGGCGGGTCTTGGTCAGGCGGGCCTTGATGTCCTTCTTCAGGTCGGCCAGCGTGTCAAATTCGGAAACGTCCTTTGCAAACTCGTCGTCCAGCTCGGGCTTGATGGTCTCCTTGACCTCGTGGACCTTGCACTGGAAGGTCGCGGCCTTGCCGGCCAGCTCCTTGGAGTTGTAGTCCTCGGGGAACGTGACCTCGACGGCCTTCTCGTCGCCGGCCTTCGTGCCGACGAGCTGATCCTCGAAGCCGGGGATGAACGCGCCGGTGCCGAGGTGGAGGTTGTACTTCTCCGCCTTGCCGCCCTCAAACGCCTTGCCGTCGACAAAGCCCTCGAAGTCGATGACAACGGTGTCGCCGTTCTTCGCTTCGCGCTCGACGGTCTCGATGCGGGAGTTGCGCTCGGCCATACGGTTCAGCTCGGCGTCGACGTCGGCCTTACCGACGGACACGGCCTTCTTCGCGACCTCGATGCCCTTGTATTCGCCGAGGGTGACCTCGGGATAGAGCGCGGTGGAAACGGTCAGGGCGACGTTGCCCTCTTCCGTGGTGTCCATATCGACAACAGACGGCGCGCCGACGGCCTTCAGGCCCTGCTCGGTGACGGCCTTCTCATAGATCTCCGGGAAAATTTCGTTGACAGCATCTTCATAGAACACCGTGGGGCCGTACATGCTCTCGACCATTTTCCGCGGAGCCTTGCCCTTGCGGAAGCCAGGGATCATGATGTTCTTGCGGCACTTGGCATACGCCTTGTTCAGGGCCACTTCAAACTCCGCCTTTTCGATCTCGATGGCGATCTTGGCATTACCGTTTTCTTTTTCTACGCTCTTGACATTCATGTTGGTTTTTCCTCCTATGCGGTGCGGCCGCGGGGCCGTATTTCACCCAAGTAAATTTGAATCCGATTTATTCTATCAGACTTTTCACAAGATTTCCACTCTTTTTTCCGGAAATCTTATGTTTTACAAAAAATTCAGAAGTTTCCTGCCCTCAATCGAGGATCTTCACGGGCTTGAAGTTGACATAATCCGCAGAAACCAGCCGGAACTCGATCCCGTGCCAGTCCCCCTGCAGCGCCAGCCGGTGGCTCTCGGCGTGGAGATGGCCGTAATAGCAGCGGCGCACGCCGTAGCGCTCGAGCAGCTCCAGAATCTCCGGGCACTCGTAGCCCTGATAGCGCGGCGGATAGTGCAGAAAGCAGAGCTTCTCCCGCTTGCCCGCCGCCTTCAGCGACGTCTCCAGCCGCCCGAGCTCCCGCCGGAAGACCTTTTCGTCATGCGTACCGCCTTTGTCCTCCTCGTAGAACCAGCCGCGCGTCCCGCAGAGCGCCACGTCACCATAAAAGTGGCAGTTGTTGTGCAGGATCTCCATGTCGGAAAATCCCTGCTCCGCGCAGAATTTATAGAATTTCGCCGCCGTCGTCCACCAGTAGTCGTGGTTCCCCTTCAGCAGGATCTTCCGGCCCGGAATGGCGCTGATGAACGCGAAGTCCTCCTTCGCCTGCTCGATGCCGAGCGCCCAGCTCAGATCCCCCGGCAGGACGGTCGTGTCCTCCGGCCCGATGACGGCCAGCCCCGCGCGCAGCTTGTCCATATACCCTTCCCATCGTCCGCCGAACACGTCCATCGGCTTGTCCGCGCCGAGGCTGAGATGCAGATCCGCGATCACATAAAGCGCCATTTACTGCAAAAACTCCGTCACGACGGCGCGCATCGCACCCTTGTCCACGACCTCGCCGAAACGCACCTGCTTCCCGGCCAGACCGGCCAGCGGTGCGGGCGCGGGCCGCCCGGACGCCTCGGCGAGCTGACCGATGATGGCCGTCCCCTCGCGGAGCGCCTCGCAGCCGAGCGCGTGCAGCACGCTCGCGCAGAACTTGAACGGGCTTGCCGTCGATGCGACGATCATCGGCGTGCCGCTGCCGTCTGCCCTGCGGAACTGCTCCGCCACGCGGTAGGCCACAGCCGTGTGCGTGTCAAGCAGATAGCCGCTGCGCTTGTATTCTTCGCCGATCATCGCCTCGGTCCCCGCGTCGTCGCAGAAGCCGCAGGCGAACACGGACTGGATGGCATTTCGGATCTCGTCAGGCACGGTATACCGTCCCGTCTCGGCCAGCTGCGCCATATAGCCGCGCACCGCCTCGTCCGAGCCGGACAGCAGATAGAGCAGCCGCTCGAGGTTCGACGAAATGAGGATGTCCATCGACGGCGAAGCCGTCTGATAGAACGGCCGGTTGCGGTCATACGTGCCGGTCGTGAGGAAATCGGTCAGGACGTTGTTCGCGTTCGACGCGCACACCAGCCGCCGGATGGGCACGCCCATGCAGCGGGCATAGTAGGCCGCGAGGATGTTGCCGAAGTTGCCGGTCGGCACGCAGACGTCCACTTCCTCGCCCATCACGATCTGCTCCGCCGTGACCAGGTCGCAGTACGCCGACACATAATAGACGATCTGCGGCAGGACGCGGCCCCAGTTGATCGAGTTGGCCGACGAGAGGAAATAGCCGCGCGCGGCCAGCTCCTCGCGGAGCGAAACGTCGGAGAACAGCGTCTTCACGCCCGTCTGCGCGTCGTCAAAGTTGCCGCGCACCGCGCACACGCCGACGTTGCTGCCCTCCTGCGTGGCCATCTGCAGTTTCTGAATGTCCGAAACGCCGCCGTCCGGATAGAATACCAGAATCTTTGTGTGCTCCACATCGCGGAAGCCTTCGAGCGCCGCCTTGCCCGTGTCGCCGGACGTCGCAACGAGGATGCAGACCGTCTTCCGCTCGCCGGTCTTGCGCAGGCTCGCCGTCAGCAGATACGGCAGCATCTGCAGCGCCATGTCCTTGAACGCGCACGTCGGCCCGTGCCAGAGCTCCATCACGTATACGCCGTCCTCCGTCTTCACAACAGGCGCGGCCGCCGGGGTGTCAAACTTTGCGGGGCCATACGCCTTTTCCGCGAAGCCCAGCAGCTCCTCCTGCGAAAAATCATCGAGATAGAGGCCCATGATGTGCGCGGCCCGCTCCAGATAGGAGCAGCGCGTCAGCTCCGTCAGATCCTCACGGCTCAGCTGCGGGATCTCCGACGGCAGAAACAGCCCGCCCTCACGGCTGAGGCCCTGCACAATGGCCTGCGCCGCCGTATACCGCAGCGACGCATCTCGGGTACTTACATAATACATAACTTCACGACCTTCTCCAAGGATTGATAAAACAGGTTCCGGACGATCTGCTCGCCGAAGCCCCACTTTTCAAAATTTGTTTCCAGCAGCGCATAGTCGCGCAGCCCGTGCATCCCGTCCGGGAGCACGTCGCACCCATCCAGATCGCCGCCGAGGGCCAGATGCCCGTCGCCGTCCCGCTCTAAAAAGTGCTCGAGATGGCGGCGCACATCGTCCATTGACGCCTCGCCGGACTCGTTCAAAAACGGCGCGTAGAGGTTCAGCCCCGCCGTGCCGCCAAGATCGCAGATCGCGCGGAACTGCTCGTCCGTCAGATTGCGCACGTGGCCGCAGACAGCCTTCGCGTTGCTGTGGCTGGCCACGATCGGCTTCTCCGCGAGTTCGCAGATGTCCCAGAACGCCCGCTCCGAGCTGTGGCTCACATCGACGATGATCCCGGCCCGCTGCGCCCGCCGCACAAATTCACGGCCCTGCGCCGTCAATCCGCCGCCGGTCATGCAGGAGCCGGCGAGCGCATTCTCCGCGTTCCACACCGGCGCGATCATCCGCACGCCCTGCGCGGCCAGCTCCTCCAGCCGCCCCGGATCGCAGCCGAACGCCTCCGCACCCTCGATCGAGAGCACCGCGCCCACACCGCCTTTCCGCAAAATGGCCGAAACGTCCGCCGAAGTCCGGCAGAGCGGAATGCTGTGTTTCCGGAGCTGCTCCGAAAAATAGGCCATCGCGGATGCAAAGCGTTCCTCGTCGGTCTGTTCGTTCTCGATCCAGACCGTGCAGAACGCGAAAAACTGGACGTAGGCCGGAAACGCCGCCGCCTGTGCAAGGCTGACCTGCCCGCTGTTCTCCGCGAGCGATTCTCCCTTGCGCCAGAGCTCCACTGCGGTGTCGCAATGCCCATCCAGAACCGGATATTTCGTCAAAACGCATCCTCCAGCTGCCGGATAACCGGCTGTTTCGTTGCCATGCCGTCCGGCGCGTAAATTTCGATCACGTCAAAGCGCGGCTGTAAGCGCGTCTCGTGGCCCTCGAGCCAGAGCAGCGCCGTCTGCCGCAGTCGTTCCTGCTTCCGCGCATCGACAAACTCGCGCGCCGCGCCGTGCTCCGCCGACTTGCGCAGCTTGACCTCTGCAAAGATCAGAAATCTCCGATCCTCCGCGATCACATCAATCTCGCCGAAGCGGCTGCGGTAATTGCAGGCCACGATGCGGCATCCGCGCCCGCGCAGATACTCGCAGGCCAGCGCCTCGCCCCACGGGCCGAGCAGGTCACGCCTTCTCATAGAATTTTCTCAAAAATGTCTGTCGGTGCTCCTCGCACGGGCCGAACTCCGTCAGCGCGGCATAGTGCCGCTTCGTGCCGTAGCCCTTGTGGACGGCGAAGCCGTACTGCGGATACTTCGCGTCCAGCTCCTCCATCCAGCGGTCCCGCGTCACCTTCGCGAGGATCGACGCCGCCGCGATCGAGGCAGACAGTCCGTCGCCCTTCACGATCGTCCGCGTCGGGATGCCAAGCCCCGGATCGCGGTTCCCATCGACGAGCGCCAGCTCCGGCTGCACCGCCAGCTGCGCCATCGCGCGGCGCATCGCAAGGAACGTCGCCTGCAGAATATTGATCTCGTCGATCTCCTGATGACTCGCGAACGCAATGCCATAGGCCACGGCGTTCTCCACGATTACATCATATAATTCGCGCCGCCGCTTGTCCGTCAGCTTCTTCGAGTCATTCAGACCCTCGATCCGGCAGTCCGGCGGCAGGATCACCGCCGCCGCGCACACCGGCCCGGCCAGCGGCCCGCGCCCGGCTTCGTCGATCCCGCAGACCAACCCGTATCCGTCCGCGAATGCCGCGTGCTCATAGGCCCAGAGGTCGACTGCTTCTGTTTCTCTCATGCTTCCTCCAACATCTCCGGTGTCTCGAGCGTAAAGCGCCCGAGCTTGCAGCTGCGGTATTCGTCAAGCAGTACCTTCGCCATCCGCTCGGTGTCCACCTCGCCGCCGGAAATCAGAAATCCGCGCTTACGCCCTGCGGCCTCCACAAGGTCCCACGGGTCAAATTCCGCCGGGATCTCGATCTTATACCGCTCGCGGATCGCATCCGGATATTCCTTCGCCAGCAGCTCCATCAGGTGGAACGCCAGCGTCTCCGTATCGATCACATCATCCTTCACTGCGCCGGTGTAGGCCAGGCGCATGCCGACCTGCGGATCCTCGAATTTCGGCCAGAGGATGCCCGGCGTGTCGAGCAGGAGCAGCCCCTGATCCACCGTGACCCACTGTTTGCCGCGCGTGACGCCGGGCCGGTTCTCGGCCTTCGCGCCCTTTCTCCCCGCGATCTGGTTGATGAAGGTCGACTTGCCGACATTCGGGATCCCGACCACCATCAGCTTCAGCGGCCGGCCCACCTGCCCTTTTTCGGCGTAGCGCGCCAGCTTCTCCGCCAGCAGCATCCGCACCGCCGGCGCAAATTGATTGATGCCCTTGCGGCTCTTGCAGTCCGTCTGGATGACGGCCCAGCCCTTCCGCTTGAAATATTCGCTCCACCGCGCCACCATAGCCGGGTCCGCCATGTCGATGCGGTTGAGAATGATCATCCGCGGCTTGCTGCCGCAGATCGTGTCGATGTCCGGGTTCCGGCTCGAGATCGGGATACGCGCATCCAGAATCTCACATACAGCGTCGACCAATTTGAGGTCTTCCTCCATGATCCGCCGCGTCTTTGTCATGTGGCCGGGATACCACTGGATGTTCATGCTCTTTTCGTCCATCTTACGACACCGCTCCGATCCGGCCCCATACCCGTCCGCCGGTGATGTTTCCCTGTTTGTCCGTCTGATTGCCCGGCACGATGATCAACAGCACCCGGCCCGAGATCTGGCTCTCCGGCACGCAGCCAACCGGCGCGAAGCGGCTGTCCGCCGACTCGTTCCGGTTGTCTCCCATCACAAATACGCTCCCCTCCGGTACTTCTACCGGGTAATCGAGCCCCATTCCGTATTCCAGATAGCTTTTATACGTCGGCTCGTTGACATAATCTTCTTTCAGTGCCGTGCCGTCCACATAGACGATGCCCTGCTCAAAATCGATGTCCACGGTCTGTCCGCCGGTGGCGATGACGCGCTTGACGATCGGCTTTTCAAAATAATCGACCTTGAGCACGACAATATCGCCCTGCTTCACGTCCCGGTATAAAAAGTTGCTCTCGAGCACAAGATAGTCCTTGTCGACAAGCGTCGGATACATCGAGCTGCCGTCCACCGCAACGAGACGGAAGAAAAACGTAAACAGGATCGTCACGATCGCCAGCAGATAGACCAGATCGTGCAGGAACGACATGGCCTCCCAGCCGCGCTCCGCTTTTGGGCTGGCCACCGCGTTCCCTTCCGTATTCTGTTCCGGCTGCAGATTTTCCTTTTGTTCATCCATGGCTGATCCCCCCGGGTGGTCAAAGTTAGAAATATTATACACGATTCGCCGCAATAAAAAAAGAGGCAAATCACATTTTTCCGTCCAAAGGCCCCCTCTACCAAGAGGGGGCTGTCGTCGAAGGCGACTGGGGAGAAACCCCGCCGCAGCGGATAGCCTCCCTTGTGTAAAGGGAGCTGTCACGGCGAAAGCCGTGACTGAGGGATTGTCAGGCGGGCGATGTCCGCCCCTACGAATTTGATCGCACTTCCGTGGTGAACGTAGGGGCGACCATTGGTCGCCTGTCCCCGCCGCAGCGGATAGCCTCCCTTGTGTAAAGGGAGGTGGCATTTGCGAAGCAAATGACGGAGGGATTGTCAGGTTGGCGAAAGCCAATCTGTGCTTTTTGCGCCCCCATTCTTTTCGTTCTCTTCTTTGAGAAAGAAAAGAACCGGAAAGAAAAGAATGCGTTCAAAAAACTCCTGTATGGAATGCAAAAAGAACCGCGCCTTGCGGCGCGGTCCTCGCTGTTCAGATGAAATTGATCTGAATTAGCCCTCGTTCTTCATGCGGGCGAAGCAATCGCTGCAATAGACGGGGCGGTCGGACTTCGGCTCGAACGGAACACGGGCTTCGCCGCCGCAGGCCGCACAGGTCGCGGTGAAGTATTCACGCGGGCCGCGGGTGGCGTTCTTGCGGGCGTCGCGGCAGGCCTTGCAGCGCTGCGGCTCGTTCTGGAAGCCGCGCTCCGCGTAGAACTCCTGCTCACCGGCGGTGAACACGAACTCGTTGCCACATTCTTTGCACACTAAAGTCTTGTCTTCGTACATTCCATTTTACCTCTCTTTTGCGAAAGTAGATTGATTTGCCCTGAGACTTGCGGCGATGAGCCAGAACAGGGTATTTTATGCCATCAGCCGCTGGGCTGGATGCGCCGGGAAACGCCTTGTGATCTTGACCGGGCCTTTCAAAAAAGAGAGACAACTGGAGCAAAAAGATTCAAGCAGGCGGATCTTCGGGCCTCGTGCTGTTTGCGTTTTTGCGCCGCACGATTTCCTTACCTTGGATATTATATGCAGAAAATCTGGATTTGTCAATAGCAAACAAAACTTATTTTATTTGCTGAGAGATTTTTGTAGATTTTCGACGGTCTGCGTCAAAAGGCCCGTGACGCGCTCGGCTGTGCCCGATTTTCCGGCCTCCACCATCACGCGGATGAGCGGCTCCGTGCCGGACGGGCGGATGAGGACGCGGCCGTTGCCGGCCAGCTCTTCCTCGGCCTTAGCGATCGCCTCGCGCAGCGCGGCGCTGCCCATGATGGCCGTCTTTTCCTCGTTCGAGTTCACGCGGACGTTTCGCAGGATCTGCGGATAGCTGACGATCCTGTTGCTCAGCTCGCTGACCTTTTTGCCGGACTGCTGCACGATGGAGAGGAACTGCAGCGCCGCGAGCTGGCCGTCGCCGGTCGTCATATAATCGAGGAAGATGATGTGGCCCGACTGCTCGCCGCCGAGCACCATCCCCTCCTTCTGCATCAGCTCCAGCACATTCCGGTCGCCGACTGCCGCGCACAGCAGGCGCAGCCCCTCGGCCTCGCAGTATTTATGTAAACCAATATTGGACATCACCGTCGCCACGAAGCCGCCGCCGCGCAGCTTGTTCTGTGCGACCAGCGTGTCGGCGCAGATGGCCATGATGTGGTCGCCGTCGACCTCCCGGCCCAGCTCGTCGACCGCGAGGCAGCGGTCCGCGTCGCCGTCGAACGCGAGGCCGAGGTCATAATCCCCCTCGACGACGCCCTTCTGCAGCACCCCGAGATGCGTCGAGCCGCAGTCTGCGTTGATGTTCACGCCGTTCGGCTCGTCGTTGAGGATCGTCACATCGAGGTCGAACCGGGAGAACAACTCCCGCGCCGTGGCAGACGACGCGCCGTTCGCGCAGTCGATCAGTACGCGCAATCCGGAGAGCTTCCCGACCGTCGACGCAAGATGATCGAGATATTTTTCCTTCAGCGCCGCGCCGCTCGTCACCTGCCCGAGCTCGCCGTGCGACTTGACCGGCAGCTCGCCGGGCTGCAGGATCAGCTCTTCGATCTGCGCCTCCAGCGCATCGCTCAGCTTGAAGCCTTCGCGCGAAAACAGCTTGATGCCGTTGTGCTCGTATGGATTGTGCGACGCGGAGATGACCGCGCCCGCGTCCGCATGCAGCTCGACCGTCAGATACGCGACGGCGGGCGTCGGGATGACGCCGAGCGTCACGACGTTGCATCCGCAGGCCGTCAATCCGGCGGTCAGCGCCGCCTCGAGCATGTCGGATGAGATTCTTGTGTCCTTGCCGATCACGACGGTCGGCTTTCTGCCCGTGCCGTCCTGCAGGGAAATGGCCGCCGCCTGCCCGATGCGGTAGGCGAGCCTGGTGTCCAGCGTCTCATTTGCGACGCCGCGGATGCCGTCCGTGCCGAATAATTTACCCATGGAATGAACTCCTCACTTCAAAACGATAACTGCTGCTCCTGCGGAGCGTTGGAATTTTCGAGATGCAGATGGTCGTATGCCAGCTGCGTGACGCAGCGGCCGCGCGGCGTCCGAGAGAGGAAGCCGATCTGCATCAGATACGGCTCATAGACGTCCTCGAGCGTGACAGCTTCCTCGCCGATCGTCGCGGCCAGCGTCTCGAGGCCGACCGGCCCGCCGCCGTAGTTCCGGATGATGGCCGTCAGCATCCGCCGGTCGATCGCGTCAAGGCCGAGCTTGTCGACCTCGAGCTGCGCGAGCGCGTGATCCGCGGCCTCGCGCGTGATGACGCTGTCGTGGTAGATGTCCGCAAAGTCGCGCACGCGGCGCAGCATCCGGTTCGCGATGCGCGGCGTCCCGCGCGAGCGCGACGCGATCTCCAGCGCGCCCTGCGGGTCGATCTCGATGCCGAGCAGCGCCGCCGAGCGCGTCACGATCCGCGCCAGCTCTTCCTTTGTATAGAGCTCCAGCCGGAGCTGGACGCCGAAGCGGTCGCGCAGCGGGCTCGACAGCTGTCCTGCGCGCGTCGTCGCGCCGATGAGCGTGAAGCGCGGCAGATCGAGCCGGATGGAGTTGGCCGAGGGCCCCTTGCCAATGATGATGTCGATGGCATAGTCCTCCATCGCCGGATATAGAATTTCCTCGACCGACCGGTTCAGCCGGTGGATCTCATCGATGAACAGGATGTCGCCCGCTGACAGATTCGTCAGCAGCGCGGCGAGGTCGCCCGCCTTTTCAATGGCCGGGCCGGATGTGACGCGCAGATTGACGCCCATCTCGTTGGCGATGACGCCGGCCAGCGTCGTCTTGCCGAGGCCCGGCGGGCCGTAGAGCAGCACGTGATCGAGCGGTTCGCTCCGCCGCCGCGCGGCCTCGATGTAGACGGCGAGGTTCCCCTTTGCCTTCTCCTGGCCGGTGTAGTCGGCCAGCGTCCGGGGCCGGAGGCTCACTTCGCCGTCGTCCTGCGGGGTCAGGCTTGTCGTCACGATCGGGGCTTCGTATTCCTGCGAAAAATCAAGGCTCATTCCAGCCCCTCCTTACTTCGATACCATCGCGCGCAGCGCCTGCCGCACGATATCCTCCACGCGCAGCGCCTCCACGTCGATGCCCTTGAGCGCCGCGCCGATCTCCGCCTGAGAATAGCCGAGGCTCGCCAGCGCCGCCGTGGCCTCCGCCGTCTTGCCGCCGCGCATCGCGGGCTGCATGTCGGCGATGTCTGCGCCATTCAGCTCCATCTGGCTGCCCGCAATTTTATCCTTTAACTCCAGCAACACCCGCTGCGCCAGCTTTTTGCCCACGCCTGCCGCCATCGTCAGCGTCTTGACGTCCTGCGTCATCACGGCCAGCGTGAACTGCTCCGGGCTGACGACCGACAAAATGGCCAGCGCCGCCTTCGGCCCCACGCCGGACACCGAAATCAGCTGACGGAAGCAGCTCAGCTCCTCCCTCGTGGAAAAGCCGTAGATGTCGAACGCATCCTCTTTGATCCCGCAGTAGGTAAAGAGCTTGGCGGGCTTGCCGAGCTGCAATTTTGTCAGTGTATAGTTCGTCGTGTGGCACGCATAGCCGACGCCCCCGCAGTCAATCACCGCGAGATTCGCGTCCACAAGGGCCAGCGTTCCGTTCAAATAGTAAAACATATTGCCTCTCCCCTATCCGAGATAGCCTTTCTGATGTAAAAGGGACGTGGACGAGCGCGCATGGCAGAGCGCAATGGCGATGGCGTCCGCCGCGTCGTCCGGCCTTGCCACCTTTTCCATGTGCAGCAGCCGCCGCGTCATATCCATGACCTGATGCTTTTCCGCGCCGCCGTAGCCAACGACGGCCTGTTTGACCTGATTCGGCGTGTACTCGTAGAGCGGCACGCCCGATTTCTGGATCGCCAGCAGAATCACGCCCCGCCCGTGGCTCACGCCGATGCCAGTCGTGACGTTGTGGCCCCAGAACAGCTCCTCCACCGCGACGGCCTCCGGCTTCACCGTTTTCAGCAGCTCTTCCATATCGTCATAAAGCACTTCGAGCCGCTGCGGAAATGTCAGCCTCGTCGGCGTGGTGATCGTGCCATAGTTCAGCAGCTTCAAATTCCCCCGGTCTGAAAACACCACGCCGAAGCCCGTCGTCGCGTAGCCGGGGTCGATCCCCAAAATCACCATCTTAAAACTTCCCGAACATCAGCCAGTAGCACGTTCCGAGGAACGCGAACAGCACCACGCCCGCCAGAATCCACGCCATGACCCTGTGGAACTTTGGCCGGGGCGTATAGTGCGGCTTTTCCTCCTGCTGCTGTGCGCTGGTGTAATCCAGCCGTTCTGTGGAATGTTCGTTGCGCATGGCGATCCCTCGTTTTCACAAATTATTCTGATTATATCATAAATCCAAACAAATGAACAGTAAAACTTTTTGAATCTGCCCCCAGCCTTTGGGGCACACTGGAAACGAGGTGATTTCATGCTGATCTCGTTTTTACGGACGATCATTTTATACCTGCTCCTCATCGCGAGCATCCGCCTGATGGGCAAGCGCCAGCTCGGGGAGATGGAGCCGACGGAATTTGTTGTGACCATGCTAGTGGCGAATTTAGCGGCTGTGCCAATGCAAGAGAGCGGCATTCCATTGCTGGCGGGCATGGTACCGATTTTGGTAGTTCTGGCTATGGAATTGCTATTGTCGGTGCTGAGCTATCACAGCATCAAATTCCGCCGCCTCATCTGCGGCAAGCCTGTCATCCTGATCGAAAACGGCAGGCTCATCCAGCGAAACCTGCAAAAGACGCGCGTCACGCCAGACGAACTGACGGAGTATCTGCGCCTGCAGGGGGTGGTCGACCTCTCGCAGGTGAAATACGCGATTTTAGAGACAAGCGGCAACGTCTCCGCGCTGCTCTATCCGAAATACGAGCCCGCAAGCGCGAAGGACGCGGGCGTTCAGGTGGACGACCTGCACCTTCCCATCACGCTGATCTCCGGTGGCCGGCTCCTGCGGGAAAATCTCGACCTGCTCGGCAAAAGCGAAGCGTGGGTGCGCGAGAGCCTCTCGGCCTACAACTGTAAGATCCGCGACGTCTTTCTGCTGACGTGTGAGCCGGGCGGCAAGCTCTATCTCTCCATCCGGGAGGACGCGACATGAAGCACACGCTCTTTGCCTGTCTGCTGCTGGGCGTGACGCTCGGCTTCTGCATTTTCTCGTCCGTGACCGTCCGGGCCAAGACGCAGACCGTGAACGACGCGATCGCATCCTCGCGCAACGCCGCCTCGCGCGACGATTTTGAATCCGCCGCCGACTCGCTCCAAGCGGCGAAGGAAACTTGGGCGGCGCACGAGCGCTTTTTCGGCGTCGTGCTCGCGCACGAGGAGCTGGACGAGGTCAACATCGCCTTTGCGGAGCTTTTGCAGTACGCATCGCTGGCGGACAAGGACGATTTTCTCGCGGGCTCGGCGCGCCTCGCCGCGACGATCGAGCACATCCGCGAAATGGAAGTGCCGAGTTATCACAATCTCTTATAATAGGCTCCCCTTGATTGCATCAAGGGGAGCTGGCCGAGCGAAGCGAGGTCTGAGGGGATTAAGGCCACCGATGATTGACAATCCCTCCGTCACGGCTTCGCCGTGCCACCTCCCTTTACACAAGGGAGGCTTTGACCGCTGCGGCGGGGAAAGCGCGGATGTTCACAACTGGTTCACGCTTTCTGGACAAGGCGTGATATACTATAGAAAAAAGCCAAGGAGGCGTAAACCATGACGATTTTGACAAGCGAAAATTTTGACCGCGAGGTGCTGAACTCGGACAAGCCCGTGGTCGTGGATTTCTGGGCGACGTGGTGCGGCCCGTGCATGATGCTCAGCCCCATCATGGAAGAGCTGGACGGCGAGATGCCGGACGTAAAGTTCTGCAAGCTGAACGTGGACGACGAGCGCGACCTCGCCATCGAATACGGCGTGCAGTCGATCCCGATGCTGCTGTTCGTGAAAAACGGCGAGATCGCGGGCACGAGCATCGGCTATGCCGACAAGGCAAGCATCCGCGCGCGCATCGAGGCAGCGCTATGAAAGTACGCCTGAACGAGGACAAAGACGTTGTCGCGAAGATCCGCGAGGGGTTAAAGCGCACGGGCGGCTATTGCCCGTGCAGGCTCGCCCGGACGGAAGAAAATAAATGTATGTGCGAGGAATTCAAGCGCCAGATCGCCGATCCCGATTTTGAGGGCTATTGCCATTGTATGCTCTATTATAAGGAGAAGTAAGGCCGCTCGAATCCCGCCGCAGCGGCTTGTAGGGGCGGACGACTCTGTCCGCCCGAAAGGCCCCCCTTGATTGCATCAAGGGGCCGCGAAGCGGGGGCGCGGGAGTGAATGACATGCCGGTGGCATGTCAGAGCCGCGCCCCGGAATGCCCGCAGGCATTTGGCGCGCAGCGCCTGAGGGGATCAAGGCCATCGATGGTTGACAATCCCTCCGTCACGGCTTCGCCGTGCCACCTCCCTTTACACAAGGGAGGCTTTGACCGCTGCGGCGGGGATGGGCGGACAGAGTCGTCCGCCCCTACAACCGTCCCCCGTCAGCCTTTGCCGCAAAGAAATTCTTAAAAAATTTCTTAGAGATTGCAATTTGGCTATTTTATGGTACACTGTATGTGAGTAAGTATCCCCTTTTGGAATGGAAAAACATGAAAGAGGTGTAAAAGATGAAATTTACAAAGAATCGGCTTTTGAGCCTGCTGTTGGTTCTGGCCATGATGCTGGCGCTGGTGCCGACGGTGTTTGCGGCCAGAACACTGGCATTTGACAGTGCCGACGCGATCAATCTGCAAGTTGGCCAGTCTATCAATGTGCCAACAGCCACTTGTCAAGATGCTGAGGACACGGGGACTACACATACTGTCACTGTTACAATCAAGCCTGAATCTGGCGATGCCGCCACGATTGTAGCCGGTCAGCTGACTGCGGTAAAACCCGGCACTGTCACTTTGCGTGCTGCCTGCACCACCCAAGGCTGCTCAACAACTCCTGTTGAAAAGACTGTCACCGTCACCAAGGCTACGATTACAGTCCCGACCTCTATCGCTACATTTACTAAGCCGACGGGTTCTACAAAGAGTGATGTCGAAGCCAAGCTGAATGAAGAACTTACAGCTGCGCTGACTGGCTCCAATACTGATAAGTTGGATACCAGTGCAGCTTGGACTGTTTCTCCAGCCTTTGATTCCACAAATGCAGGAACCTTTACTTTTAGTAAAGTGATTACACTTTCGACTGAAAATCAGGCTAAATATCAAATCAACACTGCTGACAATGCCACTGCAACTGTTACCTGCACAGTCAATATCGCCGTCGCTCCTAACCTTGGCGACATTACGCGCAAGGTAAATGATGGTGCTTATGCTGATAAGGCCGTTATTAAGAAAACTGCTACTACAACTCCCTCGGCTGTGAAGCTTACTGCTAAAGTTGATCCTGTAGATGGCGCAAATCTGTCTTATCAGTGGTATGCGTCAACTGCAACTGGTGAGCACAATGATGTCAGTGATAAAATTACTGGAGCAACCTCCGAAGATTATACCTTAGATCCCAACACACAGCTCAACAAAGCGGGAACCTATTACTTCGTGTGCAAAGTAACAGCCACAAACACCACCACTAATCTGCCTACTAGTAAAGAATCCGCTGCTTTTAAGGTTGAGGTTTTTGAGCCTTTCAAGGTCACTGTTTCCCCGTACAACCATCCTTCTACCCGTTATGTTGGCAATACTCTCTACTATACATCCACTGTTTACAAATATGTAGAAGGTACTGGATATACACCGGCCACCATGGGTGCCGATAAGGATTACACCAAAGTCTACTTTACATATTCCTATTCTGGCTCCTTGACGCCCGAAACTACAACATACGTAACTGATAACAGTTTCTATGTTGCAATTACCGGCGCTGACAACAAGAGCGGCACTAGCCTGACTGTTTCGGCAACCGCTTATAAGGGCAACGATTCTCTGGAAGCGAATGGCGGCAAGGGCACTTCTTCCGCTGTCACTGTGTATCCTGCGAGTGCTTCGACCGTTACGATCAACCCGACGAGCACCACAGCGGCGCTGATGGACGAAAATACCATCACCAGTGCTGTCTACTCTGCCATTGGCTCGTACTATACGAACACTGTTGAACGTGTCGTCTTTGAAACCAGCAGCACTTACGGCTCCTTCTCGACAACTGGTTCCAGCACATATACGTATTCGCAGCCTGCATACGTTTCTTCCACTTCTTCTTACTATACGCCCAAGATCAACAGCGTTTACTTTGTTCCGAGCAGCAGCTATGTCGGCTTTACCAATCCCAACCTTGCTATCTCCTATACTGCATACGGCTCTAATGGCAAGATCGTAGCTACTGGCTCCATCAAGTTCACAACAACTAGTTCCATCACCTACAGCACCACGGCCAGCACGCCGGTCTATTTCAAGGCGTCTGATTTCTCCGACTACTTCAAGACGGCTCTGGGCGGCACGTACAACTCCTCCTACTACACGCTGAGCGAAGTCACGTTCGGCACACCGCGTGTCTCTAACAGCTCCGTCACCTCCGGTACGCTGTACTACAACAGCGGCTATGTCTACTCCACCACGAAGGTTCCGGCGGCCAACCTCGGCTACGTGAGCTACACGCCGTCCAGCTCGACCAGCACCTACACCGTCTCCGTCCCGTTCACGGCCTACGGCACGTACTACTATGGTTCCACTGCCACAAAGACCGTCTCCGGCACGGTGACGATCAAGGTCAACGACGGCCACGTGATCACGATGGTCGGCACCGACTTCAAGTCGGCCTCCATCTGGAGCGACATCACCTCCAAGCATCCCGGTGTGAGCTACGTCTCGTTCTCCCAGCCGCAGAGCACGGTGGGCAAGCTGTATTACGGCTATACCTCCATCGCCAGCAAGGGTTCGCTCGTGAGCTACACCAACCGCTTCAACAACAGCAACTATAACTACTCCTACGCGAACACGATCAAGAGCATCGACGGCATCTACTTCGTCCCGGCGGCGGGCTGCCTCGACACCGTGACCCTGACCTACACCGCTTACACGTCCGCCACCGCGACGACCGGTGTCAGCGACACGATCACCTTCACCATCACGAAGAAGACCGCCTCGTCCATCTTCAACGACGTCACCGCCTCCAACACCGGCAAGTGGTCCGCCGACGCCATCGACTTCCTCGCGCGCAACAGCATCGTCGAGGGCGGCAGCTACGGCACGTTCAACCCGAACGGCAACATGACCCGCGGCGACTTCGTCCTCATGCTCTACCGCATGGCGGGCAAGCCCTCCGTCTCCGGCATCTCCAACCCGTTCACGGATGTGAAGTCCACGGATTACTACTACAACGCGATCCTCTGGGCCTATCGCAACGACATCGTGACCGGCGTCGACGCCAAGACCTTCGCGCCCAAGAAGAACATCACGCGCGAGCAGATCGCCGCCACGCTCTACCGCATGGCCGGCAGCCCGTCGACCTCCGGCTATCTGACCGGTTACTATGATTACGCCAAGATCCACAGCTATGCGACCAACGCCATGCGCTGGGCCATCAGCAACGGCGTCATCACCGGCAGCAACGGCTACCTCACCCCGACCAACAACGCCACCCGCGCACAGGTCGCCACCATGCTGCACCGTTATCTCACCAAGTAAATTCCAATTAAAACCGGCCCTGTTTCCACGGAAACAGGGCTGATTTTTTCTCTCCTCTATTAAGGCTCCCCTCTTGTTTGTACCAAGGGGCCGCGAAGCGGGGGCGCGGGAGTGAATGATATGCCGGTGGCATGTCAGAGCCGCGCTCCGGAATGCCCTCAGGCATTTGGCGCGCAGCGACTGAGGGGATAAAGGCCCAAAATGCGCTCCGCTGCGCAAACGAAAACCGGCGCTCTGTTTGCTGCCCCCTGACAGGGGTAACAATGGCGGCGGGGATTACCCGGCTGGTGTTTCAGGCACCAGCTGGGTTTTCCATTGGCGTA
>CAJMLC010000015.1 GCA_905214155.1 uncultured bacterium
TCGGCGGCTGGGTGCGCAATCTGCGTGCCAGTAAGAACTTCGGCTTCATCAACCTCTCCGACGGCACGTTCTTCTCCCAGGTGCAGATCGTGTACGGCGCGGAGCTGCCGAACTTCACCGAGATCTCCAAGCTGAACATCGGCGCTGCCGTCATCGTGACCGGCACGCTCGTGCTCACGCCGGACGCCAAGCAGCCCTTTGAGGTGCAGGCCGCCGAGATCGCCGTCGAGGGTCCGTCGACGCCGGATTTCCCGATCCAGCCGAAGCGCCATTCGATGGAATATCTCCGCACCGTCAGCCACCTCCGCCCGCGGACGAACACCTTCCAGGCCGTGTTCCGCGTTCGCAGCGTCATTGCCTACGCGATCCACAAGTTCTTCCAGGAGCGTGATTTCGTCTACGTCCACACCCCACTCATCACCGGCTCCGACTGCGAGGGCGCAGGCGAGATGTTCCAGGTCACGACGCTGGATCTTTCCAACCCGCCGCTGACCGACGACGGCAGGATCGACTACTCGAAGGATTTCTTCGGCAAGGAGACCAACCTGACCGTCTCCGGCCAGCTGAACGGCGAGACCTTTGCCCAGGCGTTCAAGAACATCTACACCTTCGGCCCGACGTTCCGCGCGGAGAACTCCAACACCACACGCCACGCGGCCGAGTTCTGGATGATCGAACCGGAAATCGCGTTTGCCGACCTGTCCGACGACATGAAGCTCGCCGAGGACATGATCAAATACGTCATCGCCTACACGCTTGAGCACTGCCCCGAGGAGATGGCCTCCTTCAACCAGTTCGTGGACAAGGGTCTGCTCGACCGGCTGCACCACGTCATGACCTCCGACTTCGGCCACGTCACCTACACCGAGGCCGTCAAGATGCTCGAAGAGCATAACGACAAGTTCGACTACAAGGTCTTCTGGGGCTGTGACCTCCAGACTGAGCATGAGCGCTACCTCACCGAGCAGATCTTCAAGCGTCCGGTCTTCGTCACCGACTATCCGAAGGAGATCAAGGCGTTCTATATGAAGCTCAACCCCGACGGCAAGACCGTCGCGGCCATGGACTGCCTCGTACCCGGCATCGGCGAGATCATCGGCGGCAGCCAGCGTGAGGACGACTATGATACGCTGCTGAATCGCATGAACGAGCTGGGCCTCAAGCCCGAGGACTATCAGTTCTATCTCGACCTGCGCAAATACGGCTCCACGCGCCACGCGGGCTTCGGCCTCGGCTTCGAGCGCTGCGTCATGTACCTGACCGGCATCTCGAACATCCGCGACGTGCTCCCCTTCCCGCGCACCGTCGGCAACTGCGACCTGTAATTGTAGGGTGTAACCGAAAACTGTTCACACGCCTAGCGGCGGGCCTTTTCGCGCTGTGCCGCGCCGTTTTCCCTTGCAATACACAAAGTATTCCTGCGGAAAAACGGCTTGCCCGGCACGAAAAATCCTCGCCGTTGGTCATGCCCCCAGTTTTCAGATACACCCTAAGCCGCTTCTTCTGTTTCATGCAGGAGAAGCGGTTTTTTCATTTTCCGCTGCGGCGGGGATGGGCAGACAGAGTCGTCCGCCCCTACATTCACAGCCGACTGTGCGGCGCAAAATCGCTCTGCCGCGAACAGAAGTCCACCGCGGCTTTTTCCATTTAGCACAGCGAAGTCATTTTTACACCCTTATTCCGACGGAATTTCGGCCAAGTTCACAAAATCTTTCAAACTGCGCAAAAAGTGCTTGCTTTTTTCTTCCATCGACGCTATAATGTCAGACATAAGTTTTCCACGCACACTTGTCTTTCTTGCGTGGACAGTTAGGAGGAAATGAATATGAAAAAGATCATCGCTCTGTTGCTTTGCATCGCGATGCTGGCCTGCGTGCTCGCGGGCTGCGGCGATAACAGCGCCAAGGCGGACACCGCCGCCACGACCGACAGCTCGTCCGACGCTTCCGCTGCTTCCGATGCTCCGGCTGACGCCTCGAGCGACGCCGCCGCTTCTTCCGGCGACAAGGTCGTCAAGATCGGCGTCTTCGAGCCGCAGACCGGCGACAACGGCGCCGGCGGCAAGCAGGAGATCCTCGGCATGCAGTATGCCAACTACGTACAGCCCACCGTCGAGATCGGCGGCGAGACCTATGAGGTCAAGCTCGAGATCGTCGACAACCGCACCTCCGCTGAGAACGGCCCGTCCGCCGCTGCGGAACTGATGAACCGTGACGTCTCCATCGTCCTCGGCTCCTACGGCTCCGGCGTCTCCATGGCCGGCGGTGAGGTCTTCGCCGAGGCTGGCGTCCCCGCCATCGGCGTCACCTGCACCAACCCGCAGGTCACCGCGGACTGCGACGTCTACTTCCGCATCTGCTTCCTCGATCCGTTCCAGGGCACCGTTCTTGCCAACTACGCCTGGAACTCCGGCGTGACCACCGCTTACACGCTGGCCATGCTCGGCTCCGACTATGACCAGGGCCTGGTCTACTACTTCAAGCAGGCGTTCGAGGCCCTCGGCGGCACGGTCATCTCCGAGGACTTCCCGGAGGGCACCGCGAACTTTGTCTCCTACATCAACAACGCGCAGGCCGCGAACGCGGGCGTTATCATGGCCCCTGTCTCCACAAACTATGCGCAGCTGATCATCGAGGCCGCCTCTTCTCAGGGCTTTGAAGGCGAGCTGCTCGGCTCCGACACGTGGGACAATAACATGGTCGTCGAGTCCGCCAAGGGCAAGGACGTCAGCGTCAAGATCACGACCTTCTATCAGGAGGGCGGCAACCTCGAATTCGACGCCGGCATCAAGGAATGGATGAACGCCAACCCCGACGCCCTGACCAACAACGGCGGCAACGACATGGTCTCCGCCGTCACCGCGATGGGCTATGACGCCTACTTCACCGCGCTCGAGGCCATCAAAGCTGCCGGCTCCGCGGAACCCGCCGACGTTCTGGCTGCACTGCCGTCCGTCTCCTACGAGGGCGTGTCCGGCCTGATCGAGTTCGACGAGATCGGCGACGCCAAGCGCGACGCGGCCTACATCAAGACCGCCAACACCGAGACCGGCGAATGGGAGTTCGTCACGGTTCAGGGCGTCGAGTAAGCGCCGCACCCAAACCGCGCAGACTGTAAACTACAATTCCGACCTGATAGGGCATTTTGCCCTATCAGGTCGCACCCCGTTTATAACGGAGGATCCGCGCAGCACATCCTGCGCGATCTGCTGCGGGGATACTCCGTTATCCCACACCAAAATCCAGCGGCGTGATCTTGTTCCCCATCGAGCGGAAAAGATCCGGCGCAAAAAGGAGACTCCTATATGCAGAGCTTACTCCCATACGTAATTAACGGTATTTCTGCTGGCGGCCAGTACGCTTTGATTGCCATCGGGTATACGCTGGTTTACGGCATTCTCCGTCTCATCAACTTCGCCCACGGCGACGTGTTCATGGTCGCAGGACTGATGATGATTTATTTCACGGCTTCGCTGCCGATGTATCTCGCGCTGCCGCTCGTCGTGGTCTGCACGGCGCTGCTCGGCTTCCTCATCGAGCGCGCGGCCTATAAGCCGCTACGCAGCGCGCCGCGCATGTCGCTGATGATCTCGGCCATCGGCGTGAGCTACCTCATCCAGAACCTTGCGTTCTACCTGACCGGCGGTCTGCCGAAACCCGTGACGAACCCCATCCCCTGGATCTCTGACACGATCAACGTCTTCGGTGCGTCCACCAAGCGCGTCACGCTCGTCACCCCGGTGCTGACGATCCTGCTCGTCTTCGTCCTGCTCTGGCTGACGAAGAAGACAAAGATGGGCATGGCAATGCGCGCGGCGTCCAAGGATTTTGAGACGGCGCAGCTCATGGGCATCAAGATCAACTCGGTCATCTCGTTCACATTCGTCGTTGGCTCGGCGCTGGCGTCGGTCGGCGCGATGCTGTACTTCACGAACTATCCGAACGTCGCGGTCACGTCCGGCGGTATGCCGGGCCTGAAGGCGTTCGTCGCCGCGGTCTTCGGCGGCATCGGCTCGATCCCCGGCGCGGTGGTCGGCGCGTTTATCATCGGCCTGAGTGAAGAGCTGATCAAGGGCCTCGGCTATTCCACGTTCTCCGACGCGTTCACGTTCGCGCTGCTGATCGTGATCCTCTGCGTCAAGCCCACGGGCCTGTTCGGTGAAAAAGTCACCGACAAAGTGTAAGGAGGTGTACGTCATGACGAAAAAACTGCATCGCGAATCGCTCATCGTCGCCGTCATCCTGCTCATTCTGCTCGGCGCGTGCATCTACCTCGACTCCATCCTCCCCAGCTACCACATCGTCATCAAGGTCATCAAGAAGGCCGCGGTCTATTCTCTCGTCGCCGTCTCGATGAACCTGCTCAACGGCTTCACGGGCCTGTTCTCCCTCGGTCAGGCGGGCTTCATGCTGCTCGGCGCGTATGCCTACGCCGTGCTCTGCATCCCGGTCGCCAAGCGCGCGGGCGTGTATCAGCAGTTTGAGGGCGGCCTTATCCAGTTCTCTCTGCCCGAAACGTTTGCAAATCTCTTCGGCGAGGGCGCGGGCACCGTCGTCGGCATTCTCATCGCCCTGCTCATCGGCGGCCTGATCGCCGCGCTGATGGCGTATCTGATCGGCCTGCCGGTGCTCCGGCTGAAGTCCGACTACCTCGCCATCGCAACGCTCGGCTTCGCCGAGATCCTCCGCGCGTTCTTCCAGTGGAACGCTCTCGGCCCGATCACCAACGGCTCTAACCTGCTCAAAGGCTATCCCGACTTCGGCCACGCCTGGGCCTATCTCATCCTGATCGCCATCTTCATCGGCATCATCTTGCTGATGGTCAACTCGACCTACGGCCGCGCCTTCAAGGCCATCCGCGACGACGAGGTCGCCGCCGAGGCCATGGGCATCAACCTCGCGCACCACAAGCGCCTCGCCTTCGTCATCTCGTCGTTCTTCGCGGGCGTCGGCGGCGGCATGCTCGCCATGTACATGGGCGCGGTGCAGGCGCTGTCGTTCAAGAGCACGATGACCTATGAGATCCTGCTCATCGTCGTCATCGGCGGCATCGGCTCGATCACCGGCTCCGTCATCACGAGCTTCCTCTACATTGCCAGCGTCGAATGGTTGCTGCGGGGGCTGGACTCCGGCGAATTCCTTGGTATTCAGGCTCCGGGCTTGTTCAAGAATGGCTTCCGTATGGCTATTGTATCGGTGATCATCATGCTCGTCGTCCTGTTCTTCCGCAAGGGCATCATGGGCGACCGCGAGCTGACCGACCTGCTCCGGCGCAAGCCGCGAAAGGAGGGCAAGTAAGATGGAACAGAATGTCCTTCATGTGGAAAACGTCACGATGCAGTTCGGCGGCGTCGTCGCCGTGAACAACCTGTCCATGGACATCTACGAGCACGAGATCGTCGCGCTCATCGGCCCGAACGGCGCGGGCAAGACCACGGCCTTCAACTGCATCACCGGTGTCTATGAGCCGACGAACGGCAAGGTCGAATTCTACGGCGAGCCCATCGTCGAAAGCTATCCGCGCGGCAAGATGAAAAAGCTCTACGCGGGCGAAAACGCCGACCGCTATCATCAGCACATCGTCAGCACGCCAGACGCCATCACCAAGCGCGGCATCGCCCGCACGTTCCAGAACATCCGCCTGTTCAAGTCCATGACGGTCTTTGAAAACGTGCTCACCGCGATGCACATCCGCCGCACGTCCAACGTCTTCTCCGCCACGTTCCGTCTGAACGCGAAGGAAGAACGGGCGCAGCGCGAACGCGCGCTCGAGCTGCTCGAGATCGTCGGCCTTGCCGATCTCAAGGACGAAATGGCGACGTCCCTGCCATACGGCAAGCAGCGCCGCCTCGAGATCGCCCGCGCGCTCGCCACGGAGCCGAAGCTGCTCCTGCTCGACGAGCCGGCCGCCGGCATGAACCCGCAGGAAACGGACGAGCTGACCGCGTTCATCCGCGAGACACGCGAGAACTTCGGCCTGACCGTCTTCCTCATCGAGCACCACATGGATCTTGTCATGGACATCTCCGACCGCATCTACGTCATCGACTTCGGCAAACAGATCGCGGCGGGCGTCCCGTCCGAAATTCAGAACGATCAGCGCGTCATCGACGCATATTTGGGGGTGGACGACGATGAGTAATATTTTAGAGATCCACGACCTCGTCGTCTCCTACGGCGGCATCGAGGCCGTCAAGGGCATCGACCTGACCGTCGAGCAGGGCAAGATCGTCACGCTCATCGGCTCGAACGGCGCAGGCAAATCCACCACGCTGAAGACCATCGCGGGCCTCGTCAAGCCGAAGTCCGGCTCCATCACCTTCAACGGCGAGCCGCTGCTCGGCAAATCGACCGACCAGATCGTCTCCCGCGGCGTCACGCTCGTGCCCGAGGGGCGGCGCGTGTTCCCGAATCTGACCGTCGAGGAAAACCTCCGCATCGGCGCATATCTCCGCAAGGAGAGCATCCGCGACGATCTCGACCGCGTCTACGCCCTGTTCCCCCGCCTGAAGGAGCGCGAATGGCAGATGGCCGGCACGCTCTCCGGCGGCGAACAGCAGATGCTGGCCGTGGGCCGCGCGCTGATGGCAAAACCGCAGCTCGTCATGATGGACGAGCCGTCGCTCGGCCTCGCGCCGATCGTCGTACGCGGCATCTTCGACATCATCCGCGAGATCAACGCACAGGGCATCACCGTTCTGCTCATCGAGCAGAACGCCAACATGGCCCTCAAGATCGCCGATCAGGCCTACGTCATGCAGACCGGCACGATCACCATGTCCGGCACGGGCCGCGAGCTGGCCGAAAATGAAGAAGTCAAGGCCGCCTACCTCGGAAAGGCCAAATAATGATCGATCCAAACAGAGGCTCCTCGAGAGAGGGGCCTCTGTTTTTGTGGCACGCTGCGGCAGATAAAGGCTCCCCTGACAAGGGGAGGTGGCACGGCGCAGCCGTGACGGAGGGATTGTCAGCCACCAATGGTCTTAATCCCCTCAGACCTCGCTTTGCTCGGCCAGCTCCCCTTGATGCAATCAAGGGGAGCCTATCCGCTGCGGCGGGGTTTCTCCCCCAGTCGCCTGCGGCGACAGCCCCCTCTTGGTAGAGGGGGCCTTTGGACGGGCGGACAGAGTCGTCCGCCCCTCCCCTTGATGCAATCAAGGGGAGCCTATCCGCTGCGGCGGGGATTGCTCCCCCAGTCGCCTGCGGCGACAGCCCCCTCTTGGTAGAGGGGGCCTTTGAGTGGACGACCCTACATAATCAATATGACAGGAATCTTGCAAATTAGACATGCAAAATGCAAATTCTCCTTCGCCCCGGTTTGAGTGCTCAAACGTTTCCTTTGCTTCCATGCACATCCATTTATTTTGCAATTTCTGCAAAAATGCAACAAGATTTTCAGATATTTGCGTCATGCATTTCGTTATTATATACAAATTTCAAGTACCCCCCCGAGATTTTTAGCACTTTGTCAGAAAGTGCATATTTCCTTGCGTTTTTCGCCTCGCAGATGTAAAATATAAGAAAAATCAAGATCGATGTTCCGGCGGACCATCGGGACATCCGGGGAGGTAATTTTTTGAAGCATCATTATCCGGTCCGCGCGCTCAGCCTGCTCTGCGCACTGGCCATCTTTGTCTCGCTGATCCCGGCCGCTCTGGCTGCCGCACCCACAGCGGAGCAGCTGGAAAACCACATCGTCAAGGACACTGTCACGCCCGCAGGCATCCAGATCAACCTGTTTGACTACTGGGTCAAAAGCCAGACCGAGAATGATACGGGCGACTCTGCTCAGAACAATACCGGCATCAACAAGGACCATCATCTTCGCTTTACTAACCGCGAGTCCGGGACGATCAACGCATATACGCACAGTGCCGCCCCGTGCCCCGAGATCGTACAAAATCAGCTGAAAGATGGCTATCCCGTCCTGACCGCGGGTAAATCCACCGGCGTGGAGAACCTGAACAACGGTCAGACCACTGAAGAATCTCTGGCCTACCTGTTCGACCAGTCTGAGCAGATTGACGCCACAACGGAAGACGGCACTCCCACCGGTACTCTCGGCAAAAAGACGTACTGGGATGTCGGCGGCCTCCTGCGGATCGACGACGACGGCTATTACTACTACAACGCCGACTACAACAAGAGTAAGGCCGCTGGCGGAAGCTATCAGAGCGCCAACTATGCCTATTTCGATGAAGGTTCCAAGACCTTCAAGGTCTATGACACCTGGGGCATCAAGAAGATCGGTGCTGGCAACCAGCAGGGCCAGTTCTTCCCCTTTACCAATCCCTCCACCGCAAACGTCTTCACTGTAGACGACAACGGCAACCTGGCGGCGAATACGAATACCGACTCGAACTCGAACGGTGTCAGCCATTTCTTCGGCGTCTCCATGACCACGCGCTTCATCCAGCGCTATGGCGGCATGACTTCCCAGCAGAACGGAAAAGCCATGACCTTCGAATTTGCCGGTGACGATGACGTCTGGATCTTCATCGACGGCGTCCTCGTGGCCGACCTCGGCGGCATCCACGATCAGGCCACAACGACCATCAACTTTGTCAGCGGCGATATCATTGTCAACACTGAGAAAGTCGGCACGCTGAAGAGCATCATGTCCGAAAACGGCTATAAAGATGCCAGCTATTGGAACGGGGATACCTTTGCCAATGACACCTACCATACGCTCAAGCTCTTCTATCTCGAGCGCGGCGGCACGGATTCGAACCTCGCAATGAAATTCAACCTGGCCTACGTCCCCGAGACCGACGGCATCAAGGTCGATCAGTTCGGCGAGATGCTGTCCAACGTCGAATTCAAGCTCTATGCCGCCAAGGTGAACCCGGACACGTCCTCCAGCGAGCGTTACGTCATCGACCTCTCCAAGGGCACCAATGGCCTTCTGGCCACTGGCACGACCGACAGCGGCGGCCGCTTCGTCCTCAACGACGACACCGGCGGACACATCAGCCTCAACGAGCTGACAGACAAGCATAACGTTGAATACCTGATCCTGCAGGAGCGGCCAGAGGGCCGCGAAGGCTATCGCCGCGACGAGAACATCTATCTCGTGCTGACGAGCAACGGCACGGTATCCATCCTTTTCAATGATATGGAGCACCGCTGGACCACCGGCACCTACGCCGGTCTCAAGGGCACTGTCTCCACCAGCGAAAGCGTCCAGCTCGTCAACGCGGACCGCACCAATTACGAGCCGGGAACCGCAGTCACCGATGAGGACGGCAATGAGCTGATCTCCACAAAAGGCAAGGCCCATCTTGCCGCCGGCGGCACGCTCTTCGCCGTCATCATGCGCCGTCTGGACAACGTCGGCACGAGCGTTCCATCCGACAACGATACGTGGGGCGTCGTCACCGGCAGCGCCCTGTCCGGCTGGAGGGTATATGAGCGCGGGACCGGTCAGGCGGGCTATCGTGAGGCCGTGATCAGGGCTCTGAACGCTGGCGCGGCAGACAATGGCAACGCCGTCGCGTTCAAGCTCACGACCAACGGCGCTTACATGGCCGAGCTCAAGTACTGCCCCGGCGATCTCCGAGAATATTATTACTGGACCGGAAATATCGTCAACGACAGTAACGAGAAGGACACAGCCTATTCCGTCGCCATCTTCTATACTACAGGGGACCTTGCCGAGGCCAGCTTGGACAACACCTATCCGGTCGATGGCAGCGGCTTCGAGCGCCAGTTTGCCGCCACCATCTATATCCCCAACGTCAAGCACTACCTCAACGTGCAGAAAGTGGACGAAACAGGTAAAGCGGTCCCCAAGGCGACCTTCTCCCTCTATGAAAAGGGCGATCTGACTATTACCGGCACCGGTTGGTCCGTCAACGAGGGCAAAAGCGCTTATGACACCGTCATCACCGGCACGGACGGCAAGGCGAAGTTCCCGTCCGAGGGCCACGTGCTCGCCGAGGGCCAATACTACCTCGTTGAGGACCGCGCGCCTGTGGGCTACAAGGTCAACCCCACGGCTGTCCCCATCCTTGTGGATGACGAGCATGGCGTGATGGCCGACGCGGGCACCGCCAACGACGGCGTGGCCGTCACGGTCGCGGAGGGCCATCTTGTCCCCACCATGACCCCCTTTGCCACCGTTGACGACATTGACCACACGCTCACCAATATCACCACCACCCGCATGGAAGCGAAGTCTGGCTGGGATCCCACGCTGAAAAAGGCCGGGCAGACCGTCGAGCTGAAGCTGGACACAAAAAGCTTCGACAAAGACCTTCCCGTCCAGACGCTCCGCTATATCCCGGTTAACACAGAAAACGAAAGCCTCTCCTGGCGCACAAAAACCGGCTGGCTCTGGTTCCACATCGAGCAGACGCCCATTGCCGACGATGACCCGGACAAAAACCTGAAGACCAATCTGGGCAACCGCGACCTCACGCGCCTGTTCACCGGCGAGACCACCGTCATCGTCACCAACCAGCGCGTGGGCACGCTCGCGGTCAGCAAAACGGTCGACAATACGACCACGGAGGCCCTCTCCTCGAACAGATACAAGATTGAGATCGGCCTGAATGATGAGAGGTACGGCGGCATCGTCAACTGCACCAGCAAAATTGGAACCGCCGACGCGACAAATGTTACGCTGAATTTTGCTTCCGGAAAAACGACCTATCAGATCAAGGGCGGCGAGAAGCTGACGCTCCTTGATCTCCCGATCGGCACGACGTGGAAGGTCGAGGAGACTGAACCGCTCAATTCCGACAACTGGGAGACCACCGTTACCAGCACCGGCGGCACCGTGACCGATAAGGTCGCCTCCGGCGAGATCAAGGACACGAATCAGAACGATACCGTCGACATCACCAACACCTACTACGCCGCAACGCCGACCAAGGCCGAAGCGACCATCAAGGTCTCTAAGGAGTACGTGGAAGGCGAAGGTAAGACCGCCTATACCGGCGACGTCAGTTTCACCCTCACCCGCGATTCCAGCAACTCCGCAGACGACCCGCTGGCTAATTCCTCTCCGATGACGATTTCTATCACCGGCAAAGCCAGCAAATCCTTCGAAACGCTGGAATTTACCAAGGCTGGAACGTACACCTACACCGTCAGCGAGGTCAAGGGCGGCGTGAACGGCATGACCTACGCCGAGACGGTCTATACCGTCACCTTCGAGGTCGAACGGGGCGCAGGCAGCGATTGCAACAAGATGGTCGCCACGCCCACTTATACAGTGGTTGAAAAACCCGGTGCTACCTCTAAATCCTACCTCTACACTGATACGACCGGCCTGCTCTTCACTAATACCTACAATCCCGGCAGCAGCGAAGAACAGGATAAAGGCTCTCTCAGCATCACCAAGACGCTCGTAAAACCGGATAACGTCACCACCGGCCTTCCGGAAAATTATGAGATCAAGATCACGCTGAGTCACTATGATGGCATCTCCTCTAGCAGCCAAATTGGAAGCAGTGAACCTCAGTCCGTCACTCTGACCTTTGATGCGAACGGGATCGCGACCTATCGGATCAAGGGCAGCGAGACGCTGACGCTCACCGGTCTCCCCGTCGGTACCACGTGGACTGTCTGTGAAGGGACTTTGACCAACGCGGAACGCTGGGACACCAAGTACAAGGTGAACAATGTTGATGTTGCCTCTGCCTCCGGCAAGATCAAGGACACGAATCAGAACGATACCGTCGACATCACCAACACATATACCCCCAATGGCGGCGAGATCGTCCCCGAGACCGGCTCTCTCAGCATCAGCAAGGTGATTGAAGGCAGCATTGCAGCAACCACCGAGTTCGATTTCAGAGTCACTGTCACCGGCGCATCTGGCAGCTATCATGCCACTTTGAACGGTACTGCCACCAACGACGTGGTCTTCAGTGACGCTGGTGTCGCCACCGTGACGCTCAAGGGCGGCGAAACGCTCAAGATCTCCGGTCTGCCCGCAGGCGTGTCCTACACCGTAACGGAAACGACCACGGGATACGATGTTACCTATGAAAACGCGACTGGCAAAATCGTCAAAGACGAGACTGTCACCTGTAAGGTGACCAACGAATTGAAGGGCAGCGGCGGCGAAGAAGATCCCAAGTCCGGCACTGCAACCATCAACGTCTCCAAGGCCTATGCCACTGGTGAAGGTAAAGCCACCTATACCGGCGACGTCAGTTTCACCCTCACCCCCGCAAATAACAACCCCGATGGTGTGACTGCCTCGCAGACGATCAGCATCACGCAGGACGGCAGCAACAACTTTGCGCTGAACTTCACCAAGCCTGGAATGTACACCTACACCGTCAGCGAGGTCAACAACGGCGTGACCGGCATGACCTATGACGCCACGGTCTATACCGTTATTTTCAACGTCACAGAGGGCGCAGGCAACGAGTTGGTAGCAACAGCCATTTACAAAATTGGCGACGCGACGTATGATTACAATGCGGCCAACAAGCCTCTGCTCTTCACCAACACCTACACCACCTCTGGCGGCGACGACGGCCCCGGTCCTGGCCCCGGCCCGAACCCCGGCGGCAATGGCGGCGGCACGCCCGCGCTGAACCGGCGCGACCATTACGCCTACATCATCGGCTACCCCGACGGCGACGTCCATCCGCAGGGCAACATCACCCGCGCCGAGGTCGCGACGATCTTCTTCCGCCTCCTGCGCGATCCCGTGCGGACGCAGTACTGGTCGCAGACGAACGATTATCCCGACGTCGCGTTCAACAAATGGTACAACAACGCGATCTCCACGCTCACCAACATGGGCATCATCTGCGGCTATCCGGACGGCTCCTTCCGCCCCGACGCGCCGATCACCCGTGCTGAGCTGACCAAGATCGCCGCCAGCTTCTTCTCCGACCCGCGCGTCGCGGCGACCTATGACGGCCGCTTCTCCGACGTGCAGGGCGCCGAGTGGTACATCAGCTATCTGATGACGGCCATCAAAGAGGGCCTGATCGAGGGCTACCCGGACGGCTCCTTCCGCCCGGACCGGCCCATCACCCGCGCCGAGACCTGCACCATCGTCAACCGCACCCTCGGCCGCAAGCCGGAGAAGGACCATCTCCTGCCCGAGTCCGTCATGATCAACTGGCCGGATAATCTTGACCGCAATGTGTGGTATTACGCACAGATGCAGGAGGCCACCAACTCGCACGATTACCGCTGGACCTCGGTCTACAGCGAGGTCTGCGAGCAGTGGACCGCCAAGCTGATCGAGCGCGACTGGGCCGCGCTGGAGCGCACATGGTCCCATGCCAACTCCGCCCCCGGCGGCGAAGTCATGCAGTAAATGATCTATCAAAACATCCCGGACATTTGTCCGGGATGTTTTTCTGTTCAAAGGGACAGACGACTCTGTCCGCCCGAGCCCGCGCCGCAGCGGATAGGCTCCCCTTGATTGCCGCAGGGGAAGCTGGCGCGGTTTGCCGCGACTGAGGGGTTTAAGGCCACCAATTTTCCGCTATACCCTCAATAGACTCCGCAGGGGCGACCAATGGTCGCCTGCTTTTTCTATTCAGAGCGTCTGCTGCAAAATACAGTAGATGGTCTGCGCGTGCCGCCCCTCGTCGCGGGAGAGCGTCTCGAACGTGCACGCCTGCTCTCCCGCCCGCGCGGCCAGCCGGGCATATCGCTCCTGCGCTTCCAGCTCCGCCTGATACTGCTTGCGCAGCGCCTCGTTGAAGCAGGCCGTGCAGGCCCCGCGCGCCGGCTCCGGGCAGTATTTTTTCCCCGTCATGAGGAAATAGAGCGCGCCGAGCCGCTTCGCGTGGCAGCGTTCGTCCTCCGCAAGGCGCAGCAGCCGCTCCCGCGCGCACTTCGGCCCCTGGGCCGCCAGCGAGCGATAGATCGCCGCTTCGCAGCATTCGCACTGGATCATCTGCGCGAGCGTCTTCTCCGTCAGGCCCGTGTCCTGCTTTGGCTCCTCAGGCTTTGGGCAGGATACTGCCGTATTCATGACGCGGCTCCAGACCTGCCGCTCTTTCTGTTCGTCTATGGAAATCATATCGGTTCCCTCCTTCCCTCCATCGTATGACGCAGGCGGGAAAAATGCGCGGCGCGTAGCGAGATTCTCCCCCGCTCTGCGCTGCGCGCAGACCGCCCCCTCTTGGTAGAGGGGGCCATCTGTATGAGTTCTGCGCTTAGCCGTTCGACGAAGAACCGCAGGAGCTGCACGAATTGCAGCGGCTGCAGCCGCACGAATTGCAGCGATTGCACCCGCAGGAGCCGCACAAATTGCAGCGATTGCAGGAAGTAGAAGTGTTGCTGCCGGACGTCCCGGCGACGGAGCCGCTCTGGTTGCAGCGGCAGGTGCAGGTGCAGGTGCAGTTGCCGGAGGGATTGCTGCTCGCTCCGCCGACGGAGCCGGAGGAGTTGGCGCAGCACGGATTGCAGCAGGAATTCTGTACAAAGCTCGGGAAGATCATGCCGCCGAAGCAGCCGGAGTTGCAGGAATTACACATAGTCTGTGCCTCCATAAAAAAGATGTCACGGAGCATCTCGCTCCATGACATCTTATGTCGAATCCTGCCGGGGTGTTACGATCTGATGCCGCCGTTCGTGGCATTTGCCTGTTCCACGCCCTGGACGATCGGCAGCTCCGGGTCGCGGATCTCGTGCGGCTTCGGCTCCTGTTCCTGTTTTTTCATCAAAGATCACCTCACAGATAGCTTGTGAGGTGATCGGTTTTTTATTCCCGAATCAGCTCCACGATCTCCTGAAACCGCCCCGTGACCTTGTCATAATTCTCCCGTTTGTGCGGGAATTGGCAGTTCGTGCAGTCCTTGATGCCCTTTTCCGTGTAGCGAAAATTCCCGCCGCACTTCCGCCCGAGGGCGTAGAGCGGACAGTAGCAGAACAGGCAGTTGAAATTTTCCGCGTCCGCGCCCTTGTGGCACGGAAAAAATTCACACGCCCGATTCTGAAAAAACGCGTAGTGCCGTTCCTCGTTCATTTTGGTTCCTCCCGCAGCCGCTCCACCAACGCCTCGTCCGGCGTGACCATGCCGGTCTGATACCGGTCATAGATCACCATGCCGGGCTTCGCCCCGGCGGGCTTTTTCACAAATTTCACCGGCGTATAGTCCACGGGGACGTTCTGCCCGCCGCGCGCCTGGGAATAATAGGCCGCAAGCATCATCGCCTCCGTCACCGTCTCGTCGGACGGCTGCTGCCCATTCGTCTCCACGATCACGTGGCTCCCGTGGATCTTCTGCGCGTGCAGCCAGAGGTCGCCCTTCGCCGCCTGCTTCAGCGTCAGCTGGTCGTTTTGCCGGTTGTTCCGGCCCACCCAAATCACGAACCCCTCCGTCGAGCGGAAGCGCATCGGGCGGCTCGCCGGGAGCTTCATCCGCTTCTTCCCCTGCGTGTCCCGGATGTAGCCGCCCTCGGCCAGCTCCTGCCGGATCTCCGCGATGTCCCGCTCCGATTCCGCGCGGGCCAGCTCGCCGAGCACGCTCTCCAGATATGAAAGCTCCGTCTCGCCCTTTGCGATCTGCTCGGTCAGGACCTTTTCGGCGGTCTTTGCCTTTTGATAATTTTTATAGTATTTCGCAGCGTTCTGCTGCGGCGAGATGGACGGGTCGAGCGAAATGGTGATCTCCCGCATCTCCGGGTCGTAGAAATCCACAGCGGTCAGCCGCGGCTGGCCGCGGGAGATGGCGTGGAGATTGGCCGTGATGATATCGCCGAGGCGGCGAAGCTGTTCGCGGTCGTGCGTCTTGGTCAGCTCCATGCGCTGATTTTCGAGCTTCCGCGCCGTCCGGTTGCGGAGATTCGTCAGGTTTTTGCGCAGCGCCTGCGTTTTCTGCGCGATGCGCTCCTGCTGGTCGCGCGTTCCGTAAAAGCGGTCGAGCAGACAGGAAAATGTTTCCTCCGTCTCGCGCCCGACGGTCTCGCCGTACTGCGTGACCGGGATGCAGGTGAAGTCCCACGGCTTCCCCTCGCGCAGCAGCAGCTGCGGCGTTTTTACGCCGCCCTCCAGCGCGGAAAGCGCATCCGCCAGCGCGCCCGCCAGCGGGCCGTCAGCGGGCCGGTACGGGGCGTCGAGCGCACCGAAAATCTGCACCGTCACCTCTCTGCACACCAGCGGCGAGATGCCGCCGAACGTCTCGAGCAGCCATTTGTCGAACGGCTGCCCCTCGTGCCAGCCCGTCAGCAGCGCGGCGGCAGACTCCGGCGTCTGGCCGAAGATCTCCTGCTTATCCTGCCGCGGCGGCTGATGGTAATAGAGGCCGGGCAGGACCTGCCGCTCGGCGGACATCTCAAAGTCCACGCGCCGCAGGCAGTCGAGGATGCGCCCCTCGCCGTCCGTCAGGATGAGGTTCGAGTTGCGGCCCATGATCTCGAGGATCAGGTGCTTCTGCGTGGGGCTGCCCATCTCGTCGGTACAGTCGAACGCGAGGTCGACGAGCCGCTCCATCCGCGGCTGCGTGATCGCGGCGAGTTTCCCCCCGACGAGGTGCTTGCGCAGCAGCATGCAGAACATCGGCGGCTGCGCCGGGTTCTCCTGCGGGACATCGGTGAAATGGATGCGCGGCTGATTCGGCGCCGCCGTCAGCAGCAGGCGGCCTCCGCCGCCCGGCCCGCGCAGCGCCAGAATGACGGTGTCCCGCGCGGGCTGCTGGACCTTATCCACGCGGCAGCCGAGCGCGCGCGGGCGGAGCTCTTCGGAAAGAGCGGTCAGAAATAAAGCGTCAAATGGCATGGGGTTCCTCCATGGTCTGCTCAAACAGTTCGTTGATCCGGGCCGTCTGCCCGGTCAGATAGAGCGCGCCGAACAGGCACTCGAGGCCCGTGGCCTTGGCATACTGCTCATGCGTCGCGTTTTTCGGGATCTGGCGGACGTGCGCATTGCGCCCCCGCCGGTAGTAGGCCAGCTCCGCCTCGCTCAGCAGCGGCAGCATCCGGTCCACGCGCGCCGCCTGGGCTGGGGCGCAGACATAGCTGACCGTCGCCCGGTGCAGATTTTCCACTCTGGCCCGCCCGGACAGACACAGCCAGCTGCGCACCATCAGCTCAAACACCGCGTCGCCGCAGTGCGCCAGCCCCAGCGCGCTGATCTGATTCACGTCGCGCGTCGTCATCGAAAGCGAAAAATAGTCCTGCAAGGCTCGTGTCCTCCAATTTGAATGATTCTTTTTATAGTATAGCACATCCGGCGTCCTGTTGTCGAGCGAATTGGTTACAGGTCATTGCAAAATTGTTGACAAATTCATTACAATCTGTTACAATCATACCATCGTTTTGAGAAGGGACCGTGGGTATGAGACGTATTTGGAGCAGAATTTTCCTCGTAGTACTGTGTCTGGCGCTGCTGGCCGGGAACGTGTTCGCCGGTGAGACGACGCTGATCCTCCGCTTCCGCCCGATTGAGAGCGGCGTCTGCGCCATCGATTCGATCTACGGCGTGTCGGCGAACTATCAGAACGGCGCGACGATCTACTGCTCCGAGCTGATCACCCGCTTCTATCAGACACTCTACGGCGTCGACGTTCTCGTCGGCGACGGCCCGATCGTCACCGGGGACGACGCGGATACATACTGGTTCGAGCCCACCACCTCCCCCGTCGCGGGCGACGTGGCCTATGCGGCCCCGGCCAAGCGCGGCAAGGGCTATCCGCACTATGCGCTCGTCAAATATGCGAACGCCAAGGCCGGCACGGTCACGCTGATGGAGCAGAACTGGAGCTGGAACGGCGGCGCGGCCTATGAGCGCACCATCCCCTACAGCGACGACTGCTACGTCTTCTACAGCCTCCGCTGTGCCACCGGCAAGGCAAAGATGACCGTTCCCGAGGCGGACACCGTCTCGCCCTGGGCCAAGTCCGCCGTGCAGCGCGCCGATACCCTCGGCGTGACCAGCGGCCTCGTCGGCGGCTATCGCCGCACGATCACGCGCGGCGTCCTCGCCCGCCTCTGCGTCAATGCCGCGGAGCTGAACGGCTTCAAGGTCGACCAGACCAATCCCTATGGCGCGGCCTGCGCGCTCGGCGTAATGAACACCGATGAGACTGGCGAATTTGCGCCCTGGGCGTCCGTCACCCGCGCCGATGCGGCCATCGCGCTGACGCGGCTGCTCGCCCTCGTGGGCGAAGTCCCCGCCGTGCGCCAGTCCGTGCTCTTCGCCCTCAGCGACGCCGCGGAGATCCCGTCCGCCGCAAGAAGCAGCGTCGCGGCGATGCTGGCCTCCGGCCTGATGTCGGCCGACAGCGGCCGCTTCCGCCCCAACGACCCGATCACCACGGAGCAGGTCCTCTCCGTCCTCGTCCAGATCCTGGACGATCCGGCTCCGGTCAACCTCAGCGCCGCCGGGAGCAACACCGCCGCAGACGCGCGGCAGCCCGCCGGCCGAGCCGCCTGAGCCTGTTCTTAGGGTGTATCTGAAAACTCCCGACGCACCCGGACAGCGGGCCTTTTCACG
>CAJMLC010000016.1 GCA_905214155.1 uncultured bacterium
CACAGAAAACGCCCGACGATTTCTTTTGAAATCGTCGGGCGTTTGTAAATTACGCTGTAGGTGCGGAGGCCTGCATCGCCCCAAAGGCTCCCTCTACCAAGAGGGGGCTGTCGCCGCAGGCGACTTGCCCCGCATCATACCGCGGGGTATGCCGGGCGCGCGTTCCTTACGCGCTCGGCGTCTTCCCCGGCGGGGAAGCGGTTATAGGGGCGGACGACCCTGTCCGCCCTTTTTAATTGATTTTTCACTGCACCCTGTAGGGGCCGATGCCATCATTGCCCCAAAGGCTCCCTTGTGTAAAGGGAGCTGGCGCGCAGCGCCTGAGGGATTGTTGTCCTCTGATTGTTCACCGCAGCAAAATAGTCCTCGTCCCCGCCGCAGCGGAAGCCTTCCCCAGCGGGGAAGGCTTTGGACGGTGCATGGCCCTGCCACGATAAAGAGTGGCGGAATCGTGGATTTTATAAAAGGAGCTGTTCAATCACCTGTGCAGCGCCATCCTCGTCGCAGCTCGCGGTGACGACGTCGGCAAGCGCCCGGATCTCGTCCGAGGCGTTGCCCATTGCGACGCCGACGCCCGCGTCGCGGAGCATCGTCACATCGTTCAGCCCGTCGCCGAACGCCATGGTCTGCTCGGGCCGGAGACCGAGGTGCGCGGCCAGCGCCAGCAGCGCCTGCCCCTTGTTCGCGGCGGCCGCATTGATCTCCACGTTCTCCGCGATCGAAGACGTGGCGAGCATCGCCGGGAATGCCTCCGGCATCGCGCGGAGCAGCGCGAGCCGCTTTTCCGGGTCGCCGGGGTAGACCTGCACCTTCTGCACGTCCAGCTCGCGCGCCGTCAGGAACGCGGCCAGATCCTCCACCGGCTCGCGCAGCCGCTGGATCAGGCCGAGATAGATCGGGTCGCGGACGTATTCCTGTATGCGCGCCTTCATCGACGCGGTGATCCATGCGGCGTTGTCCGCGTAGCAGTCGTACACGACGCCCCATTCATCCAGATAACGCAGCAGCGAAACGGCGTCCCGCCACGGGATCTCCGCCTTGTAGATGGGAGCCCCGGCGGGAAGGCCGCAGACGAATGCGCCGTTGATCGTTACGGCGTAGTGCAGGAACGGCAGCGCCCGCACGGCCTCCGGCAATCCGCCGTAAAACCGCCCGGTCGCGGGCACGATCTCGATCCCCAGCTCCGCCGCGCGGGTGAGCGCGGCAAGATTGCGGGGGGAGAGCTGTTTTTTCGAGTTGAGGAGCGTTCCGTCGAGGTCGAGCGCGATCAGACGGATGTCTTGCGTGTTCATGGGCTTCAAACTCTCCTGGTGTCAGTTTGCGTCGGGGACGGGGAGCCCGTCCTCGCCGATGTGATGGGGCTGCGGCGCGTATTCCGCGCCGGTGCCGTCGCGCGTCTGCAGCGTGAAGGCGGTCGGATCGGTCAGCAGCTCGATCCAGTTCGCGCCGTCCTGCGCCTGCACGGCGAGGCCGGTGTGCTCCAACGTCGCAGCCAGCTGCGCGGACTCCGCATCCAGCGTGACGATCATCAGCGCGTCAGACCCGTCGGCCAGCCCGCAGACCGCGTAGAGCAGCGGCGCGCCGTCCGCGCGCACGAGATAGAGCTGCACGCGGATCGTATTTTCGGGGCAGGGGACAGCGGATGCTTCGCCGTTGATCCTGATCTTCAACGCCGGGACGGCCCAGCCGTTTTCTTCAAATTCCGCCGGGGCCTCAGTCAGCAGCGTGTCGAGCTGTCCGTCCCCGTCCAGATCGAGGATACGCTCCGCCGGGTGCTCCAGCAGCTCGGCGTAGGTCCGCGGCACGCGCTGGAACTTCGCGGCGACCGCGATCGGCTCGTCCACATAGCGCACCGTCACGTGGAACGGCCCTGCGGCATAGTCCGCGATCAGGCCCGGTTCGAAGTAGAACTCTACACCCTCATAGCTCAGCGCCCATGCAAACTCCGGCTCGGCCTCGGTCTGTCCCTGCTCCTCCCAGACCGTCCCAGACGAGACGACGGGCCAGAGCTCTGTGAACTTCGCCTGCGGATAGCGCTCGCGCAGCCGCGTCTCCAGCATGTCGGGCAGCATCCCGGCGTCGTCGAACACGTCCTCGAGCGTCAGCTCCGCGCCGGTCGCAGGATCGAAATTGTATGCCTCATACTCCCAGTCCGGCTCGTCCGTCCCGTCGCTCCGCTGCTCCTCAAACAGCAGACTGAGGCAATTCTCGTCCGCGCGGCTGACGGTCTGCGTGATCTGGCCGGAATAGAGCGTGTCGCCCAGCGGCAGCTCGTCCAGATCCTCCGCCAGATCCATCGCGTCGTCATAGAGCTCCGCGCTGAGATGCTCAAGCGCATCGGCCAGCGCGGGCCAGTCTTCGCCGTCCGCGCGGATGCGCGGATAGTCGACATAGCTCTTCATGCCCTCGTCGAACATGCCGTAATAGCGGTTCGTCTGATAGGAGAGCGGGATGCAGCGGATGTCCGGCGCTTCCGGGGCTTCCGGTGCTTCCAGTGCAGACGGCTGTTCCGGCTCGTCGGGCGTTTCGGGCTGCGCCGGTTCGACCGGCTCCGTGGGCACAGACGGCTCAGCAGGTTCGTCCGGCGTATCGGCGGGTTTCGTATTCTGACAGGCGGAAAACGCCAACATCATCGAGACCACAAGTAAAAATGCCAGGATTCTGCGCATAAAGGCTCCTTTCCAGAAGGGGTGGGTGGGCTTCCTTGCAGACAGTATAGCGGAAAGTCCGAAAAATTGCAACTCCCCGCCCCTGCTCCTCAGTGTTCCTCCGCACCCTGTAGGGGCGGACGACTTTGCGCAGCTGTTTGCGACGAAGGAGCGTTACAGATGCGGCATACCCCTTGCGGGTACTGTCCGCCCGCCCTCGCCGCAGCAAAAGCCCCCCTCTTCGTAGAGGGGGGGAAGATCGCCGACGACGATCAGGGGGGAGAAGAAAACGCCCCCAGTCACCTTCGGCGACAGCCCCCTCTTCATAGAGGGGGCCACAGTCGTATTTTCACCAACACACTGGCGTCAAAATGCCGCGGACGTCCACAATGGCGTGGCGCGGACACTTGACCGCGCACTGCCCGCAGCTCAGGCAGACGCTCTCGTCGATTCTTGAGAGGTTGTCCGCGACGGTGATCGCGCCCGCCGGGCACGCCTTCGCGCACAGGCCGCAGCCGATGCAGCTGACCTCGCACATCTGCCGGGCGAGCTTCCCGGCGTCGCGGTTCGAGCATTTGACAACGATGGGGTTCAGCCGGTCGTGGATGGAGATGACCTCGCGCGGACATTCCTTTGCGCACTTGCCGCAGCCGATGCAGCGATCCTTGTCCACTTCCGCGACGCCGGCACCATTGATCTCTATGGCCTCAAACGGACAGACGCTCACGCACACGCCGCAGCCCACGCAGCCATACCGGCAGTCCGCCGTTGCGCGGCAGCCGCCGGAGCAGGCGACGACGGCAAATTTCGGAGACGGTTTTTTCAGCTTTGCCATGTCTTACGCCTTCCTTTCGTATGGGGTGTCCGCCAGCGGCAGCTTGGTGCGGCGCTCGCCGTCGAGCCGGAAATAGGCGTCGGCGATGGCCGGGGCCGTCGGGATCGAGGTGATCTCGCCGATGCCGATCGCGCCGCACGCGACGTCGAGGCCCGGCTTGTCGATGACGATGGCGCGGATGTCCGGGATCTCATGGGCCCGGAATAGGCCGAGCTGGCCGTACTTTTCGATGGGCTTGCAGTTTTCGTCGATGGGATACTGCTCCCGCAGGGCATAGCCCATGCTCATGACGACGCCGCCCTCGATCTGCCCCTCGCAGGACTTCGGGTTGACGGCCTTGCCGACGTCGTGCGCGGCGACCATCTGCTCCACGCGGCCGGTCTTCGGATTCAGCACGCACAGCTGCGTCGCGTAGCCGTAGGCCACGTGCGAGACGGGGTTCGGCTTGTTCGCGCCGAGCGGGTCGGTCTTCGCGTAATATTCGCCGTAAAATTCCTGCCCGATTAGGTCGTGCATCGTTTTGCCCTCGAGCGCGGCGGTGAACAGCTCGCACGCGCGGCGGCAGGCTTCGCCGGTGATGAGCGTCTGGCGGGAGCCGGAGGTATCGCCGGAATCCGGTGCGATCCAGGTGTTCGAGCGTTCATAGACGATCTGCTCGCGGCGGAGCGGCGTGTTTGTGACCGTCATCTGGACGAGCACCGTGCCGAGCCCCTGCCCGATGCAGGACGCGCCGGAGTAGATGTGCAGCTTTTCGTCAGCCTCGACGATCAGCTTGCAGCGGCCATAGTCCGGCAGACCCACGCCGACGCCCGCGTTTTTCATCGCGCAGGCCAATCCGACAGGCTTCCCCGCCTTGACGGCGGCGTCATAGTAGGGCCTGACCGCCTCGAGCGTCTCCACAAGGCCGGTCTCCGGCCCGACGATCTGCCCGTTCGGCAGGACGCCGCCGGGGCGGATGGCGTTGCGCAGACGGATCTCCAGTGGCGAAATGCCGACCTTGTCAGCCATTTCGTTCAGCAGCGTCTCGACCGCGAAGCAGGTCTGCGTGACGCCAAAGCCGCGGAACGCGCCCGCGGGCGGATTGTTGGTGTAGTAGGCGGTGCCTTCGATCTCAAAATTCTCGTAGGCGTAGGGGCCGGCGGCGTGCGTACACGCGCGCTCGAGCACCGGGCCGCCGAGCGAGGCGAACGCGCCGGTGTCGGACACGACCTTGGCGCGGACGCCCTGGATGATGCCGTTTTCGTCGCAGCCCATCGTGAAATCCATCCAGAACGGGTGCCGCTTCGGGTGGATGAGCAGCGATTCGGCGCGGCTGAGCTTCACCTTGACCGGTAGGCCCGTCACGTAGGTGATGAGCGCGGCGTGGTGCTGCACGGACATGTCCTCCTTGCCGCCGAAGCCGCCGCCGACGAGCTGGTTCTGCACCTTGATCTTCTTTGAGCCGAGCAGCAGCGAGCATTCATGCAGCGTGGTGTGCGCCGACTGGTCGGTCGTCAGGAGCATCACGTCGCCGTCGAGGTCACGGTAGGCGACGGCGCATTCCGGCTCCAGGAATGCGTGCTCGGTCCACGGCGTTTCAAAATGCTGTGAGATGACATATTTGGAGCGGGCAATGGCACCCGCCGCGTCGCCGCGGGAAACATGGCGCACGGCCTGCACGTTGGTGCCCTCTTCGTCAAAGACGTGGGGCGCGTCCTCCTCTGCGGCCTCCCAGGGGTTATGTACCGCGGGGAGCACCTCATAGTCGACCTTGACGAGCTTTTTCGCCTTTTCGAGCGTCTCCTGATCCTGCGCCACGACGAGACAGATCGCGTCGCCGAGATAGTGCGTCAGACCGCCGACTGGGATGAGCGTATACTGGTCGTGCTTGATGTGGCCGACTTTATTCTCGCCGGGGATGTCCTCGGCGGTCAGCACGGCGTAGACGCCCGGCATGGCCAGCGCCTTGCTCGCGTCGATGGCCTTGACGCGAGCGCGCGCATATTTCGCGCGGACGGCGGAGCCATAGGTCATGTTGGGGACGTACCAGTCGTCGGGATATTTGCCCGTGCCGAGGACCTTTTCCTCGACGTCGAGCCGGTGGACGCTCGAGCCGACCTTCCAGTCGTTCTCGCTCGGCTCCGGGATGACGCCCTCGCGCTTGAGCTTCGCCGCGAGCTTCACAGCGGCGATGATCTTCACATAGCCCGTGCAGCGGCAGTAGTTGTTGCGCAGTGCGTTTTTGATCTCTTTTTCGTTGGGGTCCGGGTTTTGATCGAGCAGCGCCTTCGTGCAGATGACCATGCCGGGAATGCAGAAACCGCACTGCACGGCCCCGGCCTCGCCGTAGGCGTAGGTATAGAGCTTCTTTTCCTCGTCCGTCAGGCCCTCGACGGTCAGGATGTGACGGCCTTCGAGCGCATCGGTGGACGGCGTGCAGGCCCGGCAGGGCTCGCCGTCGATCAGAACGGTACACGCGCCGCACGCGCCCTCGCTGCATCCGTCCTTGACGCTCGTCAGGTGCAGCTCGTCGCGCAGATAGCGCAGCAGCTTTTGATTTTTTGGGACATTGACTTCGGTTCCATTGACAAAAAACACAGCCATGGGACTTCTCTCCTTTTCCGCGGGAACGCGCAGGTTCTGAATCCATTATACTGTTTTTTCAGAACGCTTGCAACAAAAGTACCAGAAATTTTCGTTTGGCGCGCTCGTATTTGTTCGATAATATCAAAAAATCGTGAAAAGCGTAACTTTTCACGATCTTCGTTATTCTTATGAAAATACCACGTATCGGACTCACAGTTGCTGATCGTCCTCTGACGCAGCGCGGAGCCGGTGGTTCGCGCTGAGGAAGAACACGAGCACGAAGGCGTAGAACGCCGCGGTCATCCAGGGCGAGTCGACGCTGAGCGAAAAATCCCAGAAGCCGTGCAGCAGCACGGGGACGAGAATGCTCTCGCGCAGAAAGCGGTCGCGCAGGAACCCTTCGCCCTCGCGCTCGGCGCGCTTGGCCTCGCCGAGGTAGATGCCCATGTAGACCGCAAAGAAGAAATGCCCCGGCACGGACAGCAGCGCCCGCGATACCGCCACCGACAGGCCGTACTGCGTAACATAGAGGATGTTTTCCAGCGCGGCGAAGCCCAGCGCGGAGAACACGCAGTAGACCACCGCGTCGAACCGGTAGTCGAACGCGGGATGGTTCCAGGCAAAGCGCCGCACCGGCCATCTCTTGCAGAGCTCTTCCACGAGTGCCACGGCGATGAAGTTCTCCAGCAGGAGATATGCCAGCTCGCTGCGGGGTGCGAGAAGACCGAGCAGATAGAGCAGGCCAGCCTCGGCGGCGCTTGCCACGACACCGGAGAGCGCGCCGGCGATCACCAGCTTCACCAGCAGCGGGCGCGGCTCCTTTTCGATCTTATCGAGCTTGTAGACGCGGATGAGCAGGATGATGGCCGGCAGCAGCGCGGCCAGCAGCAAAACAGGGTTCATAATGGCCTCCGTTTCAGAGCAATGGAGAGAACAGCTTCAGCAGGGTTTGCAGCAGACGCTGGCCGGGCCGGGTACGCTTGCAGGCGGCGTAGGTGATCTCCACGCATTTGGGGAACGTGTCCTCAAAGTCGGCGTGGATGTCTTTGATCGCGGAGGCCCCGCAGAGGTAGACGCCGTCTTCAAAGTGGAGATAGAGGCTGCGGAAATCGAGGTTGACCGTGCCGACAAGGGCAAATTTTCCGTCGGCCAGCGCAAGCTTCGAATGGACGAAGCCGGGCGTGTATTCGTAGATGTGGACGCCTGCAGCGGTAAGCGCTTCGTAATTTGCACGTGTGACCGTGTGGACGTACCACTTGTCCGGCACGCCGGGCGTCACGATGCGGACGTCGATGCCGGTCTTCGCGGCGGTGCAGAGCGCGGAGAGCATCTCATCGTCGAGGATGAGATAGGGCGTCATCAGCCAGACGTAGTTCCGCGCGGAGCGGATGAGGCTCTGGTACATGCTCGCGCCGACGTTTTCGTGGTCGAGCGGGCTGTCGGCAAACGGCTGCAAAAACCCGTCGGACGGGACGGCGGCATCCCGCGGGCGGAAGACGGAGATGTCCTCGGTGCTGCGGTCGACATAGCCCCAGAACGCGAGGAACATCGCGGTCATCGACCAGGCGGCCTCGCCCCGGACGAGCACGGCGCAGTCCTTCCAGTGGCCGTGTGGGTGCGTGAGGTTGATGTATTCGTCGGCCAGGTTGACGCCGCCGGTGAAGGCGGCCTTGCCGTCGATGATCATGAGCTTGCGGTGGTCGCGGTTGTTCATCCGCCCGTTCAATACCGGCAGATAGGGGTTGACCGCGTGGGCGCGGATGCCGGATTCGCCGAGCTTTTTCGCATAGCCCATCGACAGCCGCGTGATGCAGCCGAAGTCGTCGTAGAGCACGCGGACGTCCAGTCCGGCGGCGGCCTTGCGCTTCAGGATGTCCAGGATCCGGCCCCACATCTCGCCGTTGCCGATGATGAAAAACTCGAGGAAGATATAGTGCTCGGCTTTCTCGAGCTCCTCCAGCATCGCGGCAAAGCACGCCTCGCCGCCGGGAAAATACTCCGCCGAGGAGGACTCATAGGCCGGATAGTGCGCACAGGCGAAGAGATAGCGGGCATGGTTGTAGGCCTCGTCCTGCCTGGCGCGGATGCGGGAGAGGACGGCGGAGTCCTGCGTGAGGGCATTGGTGGTCACGCGCTCGATGCCGGCCATCTTCCGCACCTCGTGCGACGAGACACGGTTGCCGCCGAAGAGCAGATAGATCGTCAGGCCCGCGATCGGAAACGCCAGGATCAGCACGGCCCACGCGATCTTATACGATGGGTTGCCGTGCGAGCAGATGACCGTGATCACAGCGACCCAAGACAGGACGCTCATCGCAAAGCCGAGCCAGCGGCGGTATTCGTGCAGCCAGCTCATCCCGGCCAGCACGAAGATGATCTGCAGCAGGATACCGAGCGAGACGACCACGACGCGCTGGAAGATCAGTTTGGAAAAATTGCGCACGGCGCGGCCTCCTTTCTTTGGCACACAGGCAGGAATTCATTCTCGACACATTATAGCAAATCGGATGGGCTGTGACAAGTGGTGCGGTTTCGGACAGATGTGTTTTTGCTTCGCCTTGGTCTGCCGCAGGCACAAAGATCCCCGCGCAGACCGTCTGCGCGGGGATGGATATTTATTGTGCTTTTTTCAGCTCTGCGATGTCCTGCGACATCATGCGGACGACCTGCTTCAGCATGGCGACGTCTTCTTCCAGATCTTCGACCTTGGAACGGGGTGCAAGCGTCTCAAGCAAGGTCTGCTGCCCCTCTGCAAGGAGCTTGAGCTGCTTCATGACCGTGTTTTCCAGAATTACCTGCATATCATATACTGCGCCGATGCGCGCATTGCGGCACTCTTCCTGAACCCGACGGGCCAGCTCATCCACACTGGACTTGGTCGCAAACTCTTTCATCTGCTCCTGTTGCTGCTGCAAGGATTCCAAGGCCAAGTTCAGTTTCTTCTCTACTGAGTTTTCTGAAATGCTGTGCATATTGTGCGCCGAGGCTTGTATGAGTTCCGCTTTCCCCTGTTCCAGCTTTTCGTCGAATGTATCCATGCGCTGCTCGATGCGGTCGAACCTTTCCTGCAAGGTCTGATCCATGGAGGGGCCTCCTTTGCACTGTTTTTCTCCATTGTAAGGGGAAACGGGGGAAATGTCAAGATGGCAGAGAATGGTGAAACAGAATATGAACTTTTGTTTGAAAATAACACTTGTAGAATCTGACCGCTTCTGTTATAATATAGGATACGACAAAAACCAAAACTGCAAGGAGCAGATATGACAGACACGATCAAAGTACAGGGCGCACGCGCCAACAATCTGAAAAATGTAAGCGTCAGCATCCCGCGGGACAAGCTGGTGGTGCTGACGGGGCTTTCCGGGTCGGGCAAATCGAGCCTGGCCTTCGATACGATCTATGCCGAGGGACAGCGGCGGTATGTCGAGTCGCTCTCGTCCTACGCCCGGATGTTCCTCGGGCAGATGGACAAGCCGGACGTTGACGCGATCGACGGTCTGTCCCCGGCCATCTCTATCGATCAGAAGACGACGAGCCGCAACCCGCGTTCGACCGTGGGTACGGTGACGGAAATTTACGACTATCTGCGTCTTTTATGGGCGCGGTGCGGCACGCCGCACTGCCCGAAGTGCGGCAAGGAGATTCGTCGGCAGACCATCGACCAGATCGTTGACCAGATCATGGGGCTGCCGGAGCGGACGCGGTTCCAGATCCTCTCGCCGGTCGTCCGCAGCAAGAAGGGCACCCATCAGAAGGTCTTTGAGGATGCCCGCAAGGGCGGCTATGCGCGCGTCCGCGTGGACGGCAGCATCTATGACCTGACCGAGGAGATCACGCTCGACAAGAACAAAAAGCACAGCATCGAGGTCGTCATCGACCGCCTCGTGATGAAGCCGGATCTGGCCCGGAGGCTGACCGACTCGGTAGAGACGGCGGCGAACCTCTCCGGCGGCCTTATCATCTTAAATGAAGTCGCGGACGACCGGGACACGATGTTCTCGCAGAACTACGCCTGCGAGGACTGCGGCATCAGCCTGCCGGAGCTGTCGCCCCGGATGTTCTCGTTCAACAATCCCTACGGGGCCTGCCCGGTCTGTACGGGCCTCGGCACGCAGCTCGTGGCCGACCCCGATCTCATCATCCCGGATTGGGACAAGTCCATTCTCGATGGAGCGATTCAGTCTTCCGGCTGGAACAATCTGCGGGATGATTCCATCGCGCGGATGTATTTCGAGGCGCTGGCGAAGAAGTACCACTTTTCGTTGACGGTGCCCATCCGGGAGCTGCCGGCCGAGGCGCTCGACGTGATCTTGTACGGCACGAAGGGCGAGAACCTGACCATCTACTATGAGCGTGCAAATGGGCGCGGGACACTCGAGCGGCCGTTTGAGGGCATTGTGAATAATGTCGAGCGGCGGCTGCAGGAGACGCAGTCGGACGCGATGCGCAAGGAGCTGGAGAGCTGCATGTCGGAGCGGCCCTGCCCCAAGTGTCACGGCAAGCGGCTGACGGACGTGAGCCTCGCCGTGACGGTCGGCGGGATGAGCATCATGGACTTCTGCGCGATGCCGGTCTCGGAAGAGCTGGAATTCATGAATCACTTGACCCTGACGGGCAATATGGCCGTCATCGCGGAGCAGATTTTGCGCGAGATCCGCTCACGGCTCGAATTCCTGCAGGCCGTCGGCCTCCGCTATCTGACGCTCTCGCGCTCGGCGGCGACGCTCTCCGGCGGCGAGAGCCAGCGCATCCGCCTCGCCACGCAGATCGGCTCGAGCCTGATGGGCGTGCTCTACATTCTCGACGAGCCGTCCATCGGTCTGCACCAGCGCGACAACGATAAGCTGCTCGATACGCTGCGCCATCTGCGCGACCTCGGCAACACCGTTCTTGTGGTCGAGCACGATGAGGACACGATGCGCGCGGCGGATTACATCGTCGACGTCGGCCCCGGCGCGGGCATCCACGGCGGCGAGATCGTCGCGGCGGGCACCGTGGAGGACATCATCGCGGAGCCGCGCTCGATCACCGGGCAGTATCTGTCCGGCAAAAAGAAGATCCCCGTTCCGGCGGAGCGCCGGACGGGCAACGGGAAATTCCTGCGCGTCTTCGGCGCGGCGGAAAATAACCTCAAAAATATCGACGTGGAGATCCCGCTCGGCACGTTTACGTGTGTGACCGGCGTGTCCGGCTCCGGAAAGTCCAGCCTCGTCAACGAGATCATCTACAAGAAGCTGGCCGCGAGCTTAAACCACGCGCGGCTGCGGCCTGGCAAGTTCCGGGCCATCGAGGGGCTGGAGCACCTCGACAAGGTCGTCGCCATCGATCAGAGCCCGATCGGGCGGATGCCGTCGTCCAACCCGGCGACGTATACGAACTTGTTCAACGACATCCGCGATCTGTTCGCGTCCACGTCGGACGCGCGGGCGCGCGGCTACGGTCCCGGGCGGTTCTCGTTCAATACGAAGGGCGGCCGCTGCGAGGCGTGCGCGGGCAACGGCCTCGTGAAGATCGAAATGCACTTCCTCGCAGACGTCTATGTCCCGTGCGAGGTCTGCCACGGGAAGCGGTATAACCGCGAGACGCTCGAAGTCCTCTACAAGGGCAAGAGCATTGCGGATGTGCTCGACATGACGGCGGAGGAGGCGCTCGGCTTCTTCGACAATCTGCCGAAGATCCGCAACCGCATCCAGACGCTCGTCGACGTCGGCCTCGGGTATATCAAGCTCGGACAGAGCTCCACGACGCTCTCCGGCGGCGAGGCGCAGCGCGTGAAGCTGGCGACCGAGCTCTCCAAGCGGTCGACCGGCAGGACGTTCTATATCCTCGACGAGCCAACGACCGGACTGCATGTGGCGGACGTCCACAAGCTCATCGAAGTGCTGCAAAAGCTCGTCGACGCGGGGAACACCGTCCTTGTTATCGAGCACAATCTCGACGTCATCAAGGTGGCCGACCATCTGATCGACCTCGGCCCAGAGGGCGGCAGCGCGGGCGGCACACTGGTCGCGTGCGGCACGCCGGAGCAGGTTGCCGCCTGCAAGGAGAGCTACACCGGACAGTATCTGAAACGATTGCTTTGATACAGCATACCACATCCGCATCCCCGCAGACTTTTTGAGGAAAGCAGGTGACGGCCATGCACGAAGGCCACCGGGACCGTATGCGGCAGCAGCTTCGCCAATCCGGCATGGATTCCTTGTCGGATGTGCAGGTGATCGAGGTGCTGCTCTATCACGCATTTGCGCGGCAGGACACAAATCTGCTGGCACACGCGCTGCTCAAGCGCTTTGGCTCGCTCGCTGGCGTGTTTGAAGCGCCGGTTGCCGAGCTGATGAAGGTTCCCGGCATCGGGCAGAGCGCGGCGGAGCTGATCGCGCTCGTCCCGCAGATCGAGCGGCGGCATCTCATCAGCCGGACCCGCACGGAGAGCATCCTGACCAGCACGGCGCAGTGCGGCCAGTATCTCGTGCCGTTTTTTCACGGCGCGATGGAGGAGCAGGTCTATCTGCTCTGCCTCGACGCGAAGTGCAAGGCACTCGACTGTATTCTCGTGCAGAGCGGGGACGTCAATTCGGCGGGCATCTCCGTGCGCAAGGTCGTCAAGGCCGCGCTGGACGCGAATGCGACGTCCGTCGTACTTGCACACAACCATCCGTCGGGCGTGGCCCTCCCGAGCGAGGAGGACAAGCGCGTCACGCAGGTCATCCATGACGCGCTCGACGCGGTCGATGTCCTGCTGGCCGATCATATCATCGTTGCGGACGGCGATTTCGTCTCGCTGGCCGACGACGGCATTCTGAGGTAACGCAATGAATTTTCAGCTTGTTTCTGATTATAAGCCCACCGGCGACCAGCCGGAGGCCATCGAAAAACTGACGTGGGGCGTCAAAAACGGTTTGCCGGAGCAGGTGCTCCTCGGCGTGACCGGCTCGGGCAAGACGTTTACGATGGCGAATATCATCGCAAACTGCAACCGTCCGGCGCTCGTGCTGGCACACAACAAGACGCTGGCTGCGCAGCTCTGTTCGGAGTTTCGCGCGTTTTTTCCGCACAATGCGGTGGAATACTTCGTCTCCTATTACGACTATTACCAGCCCGAGGCGTATATCGCCCACACGGACACCTACATTGAAAAAGACGCCTCCATCAACGAGGAGATCGACCGGCTGCGGCTGGCCGCGACGGCCTCGCTGCTCGAGCGGCGGGACGTGATCGTCGTCTCGTCGGTCAGCTGCATCTATGGTCTTGGCGAGCCGGACGATTTTCAGAAGATGATGATCAACCTGACGACCGGGGCGGAGCTTCCGCGCGAGGAGCTGATGCGCCGCCTCGTCGACGACCGGTATGAGCGCAACGACATCGCCTTCGAGCGCAACATGTTCCGCGTCCGTGGCGACACGATCGAGCTTTGGCCCGCCTACTGGGCGTCGAGCGCGATCCGTGTGGAGTATTTCGGAGATGAAATTGATCGCATCAGCGAGATCAACCCCGTCACCGGCGAGGTCATCCGGCGGCTCATCTCCATTCCGGTCTGGCCCGCGAGCCACTATGTCACGACGAAGGAGAAGATGGCCCGCGCGATCTGCGAGATCCGCAAGGAGTGCGACGAGCGCGTGAAATTCTTCACCGACAACGGTAAACTGCTCGAGGCGCAGCGCATCGGTGAGCGCGTGAACTATGACATTGAGATGATGCAGGAGCTGGGCTACTGCTCGGGCATCGAAAACTATTCGCGCATCATCTCCGAACGCGCACCGGGCAGCGCCCCGATGACCCTGCTGGACTATTTCCCAAAGGATTTTCTGCTGTTCGTTGACGAGAGCCACGTGACGCTCCCGCAGGTGCGGGCGATGTACAACGGCGACCGGGCACGAAAAAAGTCGCTCATCGACTTCGGCTTCCGTCTGCCGTCTGCCTATGACAACCGGCCGCTGACGTTCGACGAGTTCCACAGCCGCATCGGGCAGGCCATCTACGTCTCGGCCACGCCCGCGGACTATGAGCGCGAACGCGCCAGCCAGATCGCCGAACAGGTCATCCGGCCCACCGGCCTGCTTGACCCGGAGGTCTTTGTCCGACCGATCGAGGGACAGATCGACGACCTCATCGGCGAGATCAATGCCACGACGGCGAAGGGCGAACGGACGCTTGTCACGACGCTGACAAAGAAGATGGCCGAGGATCTGACGCGGTATTTGCAGGAAAATGGCATCAAGGTGCGCTATATGCACTCCGACATCGGTGCGATGGAGCGCATTGAGATCATCCGCGATCTGCGGACGGCGAAGTTCGACGTGCTCGTCGGCATCAACCTGCTGCGCGAGGGCCTCGACCTGCCGGAGGTGTCGCTGATCGCAATCCTCGACGCGGATAAGGAGGGCTTCCTCCGCTCGGAGACGAGCCTGATCCAGACCATCGGCCGTGCGGCGCGCAACGCGGGCGGGCGTGTCATCCTCTACGCCGACAAGATCACCGAGGCGATGCGCAATGCGATGGACGAGACGGCGCGCCGCCGTCAGATCCAGCAAAGATATAATGAAGAGCACGGCATTGTGCCCAAAACCATTGTCAAATCCGTGCGGGATCTCGATGAGATCTCGGCGCCGGAGCACAAGGGTAAGGGCGGCGTGAAGATGACGAAGGCCGAGCTCGACCGCGAGATCGCCAAGCTCGAGGTCCAGATGAAGAAGGCTGCGCAGATGATGGAATACGAGTATGCCGCCGTCCTGCGTGACGAGATCATCCGCCTCCGCGGCGAAAAGCCGAAAAAATAATAAAATAGCCCCCCTCTATCAAGAGAGGGCTGTCATGGCATAAGCCGTGACTGGGAGAGAAGAAAAGCGCCCCGGTTCCGCCGGGGCGCTTTTGTGATTTCACTGTGTTACATCTGTCATATCATAGAGCGTCGGTTTGCCGTCCTGCTGGCGCTGGGCCGCGGCGAGGGCATAGAGGGCCTGCGTCGTGGCGGTGAGGTCGCTGTCACCGTCCAGCGTGTGGGCGAAGCTGCCGTCCTCCAGTTGGAAGCGCAGCAGCACATCCTCGAGCGTTGCGCCGTTTTTCACGAACCGTTCGTCGTCCAGCGGGATGCCCAGCTCCGTCAGCGCCACGAGCACCTGACAGACCGACTCGCTGCTCACCGTGTCCCACGAGATAAACGTCCCGTCCGGCTCCTGTGCCCAGGCCAGCCACGCAAGGCCACGCTCGACTGCGCCCGAAACCGCCGCGTCATCGCGATATTTGGCGAGCGCCTGCAGGGCCATCGCGGTCAGGTCGACATCGGAGGGGCCGCCCGCGAGGCTCCAGCCGCCGTCCTCGTTCTGCCGCGAGAGAATTTCTTCCACATAGTCCGCGCGCGTCGCCTGCACGGCGGTGTCCGGGTTTTCCGGAATTTTATATTGCGCCGAATCCAGCGCCAGCAGCGCGAAGATCGCGCCGTTCACGCCCTGCGCCGTCACGCGGTCAAGGTCGGCCAGCGGCACGAGCAGGTCATAGCCGCCCACATCGCGCGGGTCGCGGCCAATGGCCGTCAGGGCCAGCACGAGGCGGGAATATTCGGTGTATTTCGTCTCGCTGAGCTTGCCGTCCTTTTCGGTGACTGCCGCGGCGACGTTTTTGTAGTAGGTGTCATAATATGTTTCGCGGATCCTGATGTCGGACCGGGCCAGACCGAACACCGTCCAGTCGCCGGTCAGAGAGCCGAACGTCGGCTCCGGCGTGGCTTTTTTGAGATAGGCCGCCGTCTGTTCCAGCGGCGTCTGTTCTGTGCCGCACGCGCAGAGCAGCAGCACGAGGACAAGCAGGAGCGTGATCAACTTTTTCATGTTTGAGATTCCCTTTTCTCTGTTTTTGGCCGCATGGGCTGCGCTTATTATATGTCAGATGTGGGCGGATTGTAAAGGTCAAATTCAGAATGGAGTCTGCGCGGCATGCATGAGGCCGGCGGTTCGAATGGTGAGACAAATACAAAAAACCGGTTCACCGCGGTGCGGTGGACCGGTTTTTGGAGTTGCTGGGCAGATTCGAACTGCCGATCTCGTCATTACCAAGTCTGCATATTTGATTTTATACTGTATCTATTCGTGTTATATAATGCCTGATAATCCATTGAAAATCAACAGCTTTCTTGATTTTTGGAATTATCTAGTATTATCACGTTTTGTTCTGTTTTTGAGGGTTTGTTGGAAGATTTGTTGGAAGAAAATATTTCCATTTTCCATATATAGCAAACCACATATCGCAAAAATTGCCCACTAGCGATATACCTTAAAATAGGATTTGTGCCAAATACTGCACATTTATCGTTTGCGCAAAAAACACGACAGGAGGGAAAGAATATGAAGGCAATTTACATGGAAAAAAGAGGGGGCATGGAGCTCGTTGACCGCCCGATGCCGAAGTTTACACCAGACAGAGCCATTATTGAGATGGATATGTGCGGCATTTGCGGTACGGATGTTGCGGGGTAGTCGGCTGCGGTGTTATGGGCCTGATGACCATCGCAGGCCTCCGCGCACGCGGCGTCCAGCAGGTGGTCGCGCTGGATGTGTTTGACGAAAAACTGGAAACCGCAAAGAAATACGGGGCAACGCATACAGTCAATTCGATTCGCAAAAATGCAGTGGATGCGGTGCATACCCTGACAGATGGGGAATTTTTGGATGCGATTGTGGAGATTACCGGCAGCCTGAAGGGGTTGCAGACGGCCTGCAGCATCATCAAGTTCCCGAGAAAGAATGGCCTGCTGACGAATCCCTTCACAGGCCGTGGCAAGATTGTGATCGCGCCTGTGTATGCAAAGGAAGAACCGTTCCCGCTGAGTTTGGCGAATGAACTTGTTCTGCGCGGGCCGATTTTAGATGCAGCGCATCCCTGTGCGGGAGAAGATCTGATGAAAAACAATCAGGCAGCGATCGACGCGATGGTCAGCGGGCAGATCCCTTTGCAGGATATGATCACCCATACCATTCCGTTCAACCGCCTTGCAGAAGGCTTCGCTTGGCTTGAGTCTGCACCGAAAGGCTATCTGAAGGGAATCGTCTATTTTGAATGATCACGTATAGGCATATCGCGGGAACACGATTTGAAACCCATCACAAAACGAGAGCGTATATCGGCCTGATGGGGATCGTGATCTGTCTGACGTGAGGAGAGAAAAGGAGATTTTTACATTATGAAAATTGTAATTGGCTGCGACAAGGGCGGCCTCCGGCTGAAGCAGCCCATTATGGACGCGCTGCGCGAAGAAGGCCATGAGATTATTGAGGTCGGCACGATGTCGCTCGAGCAGATCGTGCCGCATTCGCAGACGGCCCACGCGGCCGCAGAGGTCATCCAGCGCGGTGAAGCCGAGATGGGCATCCTCATCTGCGGGACCGGCATGGGCATGAGCATCTGCGCCAACAAGCACAAGGGCATCTACGCCGCCGTGGTGGAGAGCGTATACGCTGCGGAATACAGCCGCAAGATCAATAACGCGAACGTCCTCTGCATGGGCGCGTTCATGATCGGCGAGACCATGGCGAAGGATATGGCGCTGGCGTTTGTTCATACGGAATTTCTGCAGAATTTCCCGGAATGGCGTGTGAATTTCCTGAGCGGACAGCTCCAATATGTTC
>CAJMLC010000017.1 GCA_905214155.1 uncultured bacterium
ACTTGACGAAAAATCTCTCGCCGAATCTGCTTGCCGAATTGTGCGGTGTTGCCCTAGTCTCATAAATGAAGACGAATTTGGAGGGAGTTCGTTGCAGATCAGGAAAAATTATCAGGTTTCGGGCGCGTAGAGGTCGATAGACTTGACGGTGTTGTCTGCGTGGGCGAAGGTGATCATGGCGGTATAGCCCTCCGGCGTGCAGAAGCGCAGCGCATAGAAGCTGTTCGCCACGAATTGCAGGTCGGCGGTGTGCCCCTCCCCGTCGTCATAGACGGTCTGGAGCTCCCACTGCTTCAGCTCCCGGTCGGTACAGGGGAATTTGTCGAAGACGGACTCGATGCTCTCGCCAAGATGGATCTCGCGGAAGATGGGCGTGGTGGGATCCATGTTGCCGCCGTCGTCGACGCTGCGGATGTAGACGTAGGAGAGCGCATCGTCGTAAAAGACATAACGATAGCCCTCGCACTGGAAGCTTTTCCAGCCATCGCCGCTGTCCTCATTTTCGGCATGGCTGCCGCAGAGCCGCAGTGCCTCGTCATAGCTCATACCGAAGCGGAGTGCGCGCGGCAGCGTGAATTCCCCGGCCTGCAGCGGCGTGGATTGATTGTAGGACGCGCAGACCTCCAATTCGCTGTGCGAGAGGAAGACGGGCTGGCCGCTCTCGAAGTAGAATTCGAAGGTGCCGATGTGATCCATCCAGAGACCGGAGAGGTCGCCTGCGAGGATGTTGCTCCGGAGCTGCTGCCATTCCGCCTCATCGGCGATCTCGTGTCCGGCGGAGAAGAAGGTGTATTTCGCGGTGTAGACGGTGCGCTCGTCCGAGACATCGGCCTCGAGCGAATCGAGCCGGACAAGGGGCTTCGGATTCACGCCGGTCGCGACCGGTTCGTAGCGGCCATTGCGGAACTCCCACGTCTTCGGCAGATCGTCCATCGAGAGGCGGCGGATGGGGAAGTGCGCCTTGATCGTGGTCTCCACCCAGTCGGCGTCCATATAGCCCTGCGCCTTCAGTCCGTCCATGTTTGTGGCGTAGAGCCACATCAGATATTCCGAGGCCGCGTCCGGGACGCCGTTGTTCTCGGGATACAGCGCCTCGGAGCAGACAGGCAGGTAGTCGAGCCGCCAGTTCACCGCAAAGTCGACCCAGACGGACTCGTACGCGCCGGGCGCGTCTGCCGCTTCGCCGCTGCGGTGGACAAGGCCGGTGTCCGGCGTGAAGATGAACTGCTCTGTGCCGCCGGTCAGCGTCTCGGCGTCCAGAAACAGGTCGCCGTCGGTCAGGCGGATCGTCCAGCGCGCGCCATAGCGGAAGATGCCGAGCGGCTCCAGCTCGTCATAGTGGCCGCGGAAGTAGGCGGCAAACGTCGCCTGCGCGGTCTGGGCCAGCGCTTGCTCCTGTACGTTGCTTTCTTTCAGCGCGGACATCAGGCGGGCGTCGAAATCGTCGACGTGGCCCGTCTCGGCGTCGTAGTAGAGGCAGTAGTAGAAATAGGGCGTGCGCGTTTCGTCGCTCCGGAGGACGAGAGTTCCTTCGCCGGACTGCGTCGCGAGAAGCTCCCAGCGGATGTCGTCTTCGAGCGCGCCGTTTTCCAGCAGCGCGTCGAAGTTGGCGGCGAGATAGCCGGTGTAGGCCGTGAGGGCGGCTTGCTGCCTCGTCTCGTCCAGCTCGCGCAGCGGGAACCAGTAGGTATCGTCGCGCACGATGTCCGACGTGAGGGCGGCGTTCAGCTTCGCTTCGATGGCGGTCTTGCGGCGGTCCATATCGACCGGCTCATACGTCACGGCGAGCGTCTCGCAGTCCATGGAGAAGGTTACGGTGGAGCCGTCCGGGAGATTCGAGATATGCAGGAGAATTTGGTTGTCCAATTTGCGGAGACTCCAGACCGTGTCATAGTCCCAGATGTCAGAATCCTGCCATTCCTTGCCGTGCTCGGCCAGATAGGAGGCAAACCGTTCGGCCGTCTGGGCAACATCAATATAAACAGAGTAGGCATACATGGCCATTGAGCAGCGGTAGGCCGCGTCGTCTGCAATGTCATATTGCGCGTGATAGGAGAGGACGTCGAGCTTGTTGCCGTCCTTGTCGCGGATGACGAGTTGAAAGTCCTGATCATCCAGTGTGACCGGCTCCCAGACGGTGTCATCTGCAAAGAAGCCGCGCGCATACAGCTGGTCATAATGCCGCAGCAGATAGTCCGCGAAGCCGCTGATGGCCTTGGCTGTCGTCGGCTCGGCAGAGTCGACGCCTGGCACCTCGGCGGGGATGACTTCTTGCAGTCTGGTGAGGATGGCGTCGCGGCGGGCGGATGCGGTGTTGGATGTGGTTCCCGCTTCGGCGGTCGCGGCCGTGTTTTGCGCGGTGCCTTTCTGCTTCGCGCCGGTCATCGTGCAGCCGGCGGCGATCGCCGCGATCAGCAGCACGGCGATGAGCACGGGGACGGCGGTCTTCGGATGTCTCGCGATGGCGCGGACGCGCTCTTTCAGCTGGCTGCCGCGGCCGGACATCGTCGTTGCGGCGGAGAGGGGATCGACGCGCGTGCGGCAGGTCATGCGGATGAGCGTCCGGCCATAGTCGGCGCGCTCACCTTCGCCGAGCAGACGGATCGCATCCTCGTCGCAGCAGAGCTCCGCGTCGGTTCGCGCAAGGTGTGCGCTCCACCAGGCCAGCGGGTCGAACCAGTGCAGCGCGAGGCAGACCCCGCGCAGCAGCGCCCAGAGATGGTCGCCGTGGCGGTAGTGCGTCTGCTCGTGCGCGATGCAGTGCCGCCGGAGGGCGTCATCCGCCGCGCTCTCGAGCGTCAGATAGATGGCCGGGCGCAGGAAGCCGAACAGGCACGGCGAAGCGATGGCCGGAGAGACGTAGATGGCCGGGCAGCCCGGCGAGGCCGGGGAGAGCAGCGCCGCATCCTTCCGTAGCGCACGGCCAAAGGCGAGATTGCACCCGAAAAACCAGAGCAGCACGCCCGCCGCACCCATGGCCCAGACGACGGTCAGGACGGTTTTCAGGTCCAGAACGCTTCCGCCATGGACGGCTTTCTGCGTTTCGACAGCTTCGCGTGCGGGAAGTACCTGAACGGGCGGCTGCGCGGCTTGCTGCGGCTGAGCAGGCGCGGGGGCTTCAGGTTCCGGGGCCGTGCGCGGCGCGGTGTAGAGGACGTAATGCTGCGTCTCGGGGACGAGATTCTCGACGCTCGCGGCGCTCTGCCCCACGGAGATGGGCAGCAGCAAGCGGACGAGGGCCAGCGCCCAGAGGGCGTATTGCAGCTTCGGGCTGACCCGGCCACGCAGCAGATAGTGCAGCGCGATTAGAACGGCCAGCAAGATCGCCGAGGAAACAAACCACTCAAGCATCGCCTTGTTTCGCCTCCATTTCGTCCAAGATCGCGTACAGTTCGTCGATTTCGGCTTTTGACAGGGCCTCTTCGCGGGTCATGGCACTGATGAGCAGGCTGAGGCTCCCGTGGTAGACGCGGCCCAGCAGGTCGCGCGTCTGCCGCGCGGCGGCATCCTCGCGCGAGACGGTGGGGAAGTAGACGTGCATGCCGTCCTGTTCCTCCGTGCGGACGGCGCCCTTTTCCGTCAGGCGGCGCAGGAGCGTGAGCGTGGTGCTGCGCGCCCAGCCGGTCTCGGCGTGCAGCGCGTCGGTCAGGGCGCGGCCCGTCTGGCCCGGCGCGCCCCAGAGCTGCTCCATCAGCGTCCATTCCGCCTCGGTCAGACTGATGTTCCGGGGCATAAGACATCCCTCCTGTTTACGTTTGTAACCAGAGTATAGCACCACTGTTTACAGTTGTCAACAGGATAATGCGGAAAGAAGGGAGACATCCGGCGCGGACGGCTTGACATTCTGGAATGGGGCGGATATAATGAGGGAGAAATCGGCAGCGGCCGCTTTTTTGCTGAATCATAGTTAGAGAACACTAACTTGCACGCAAATGTGAGAAGAGGAGTGGGAAAGATGTCGTTTTTGGAAAACACGCGGGAGCCGAAAGGGCTTGGCGGAAAGCTGATGGTCGCGATGATGAACGTCGGGCACCATGCGCTGGCGGACTGGGGTCTCCGCTTTCTGGAGCTGCAGGCGGACGCGCGCGTGCTGGACTGCGGCTGTGGCGGAGGCGCAAACCTCAAGACGCTGCTGAAGCGCTGCCCGGACGGGATCGTCAAGGGTGTGGACTACTCCGCGGTCAGCGTGGAGCAGGCGCGGAAGGTCAATCAGGCCGCGATCCGGGATGGGCGCTGCGTGGTCTGGCAGGGGAGCGTGGCGGAGCTGATCTTCGCGGCGGACTGGTTCGACGCGGCGACGGCCTTCGAGACGGTCTACTTCTGGCCTGACCCGGCGCGGTGCTTCCGCGAGATCTGGCGCGTGTTGAAGCCGGGCGGAACGTTTCTGATCTGCAACGAATGCGGCGGCGACCGGGCCCAGGACGAAAAATGGGCCGAGCGTATCGACGGCATGACGGTCTATACGGACAGCGAGCTGCGCGCCTATCTCGAACAGGCGGGCTTCGGCGAGGTGCAGGTCCACAAAAATGAAAAGGGCTGGCTCTGCGTGACGGCGCGGAAGGAAGAACAGGCATGAGCTTTGGCGCATCGCTGATCCCACGCGGTCTACAGGCTCTCCGGCGTGAAAAAGCTCTATTCGCTGCCGGAGGACGAATTGCTGAAAGCCATTGAAAAGGCGAATCGAGGGCGCGGCTTCTTTCTGCCGGCGGACCATAAGGCGTACTATGAAAAGAAAATGATCGGGGACTTCCCATGTCTGATCGTCCGCGCGGCGGAGATGCCCGCAAAGCGCGCGATCCTGTTCTTCTTTGGCGGCGGCATGGTCATCGGCCCGGACAAGGGTGACGCCGCCGTGCTGCGGAAGCTCTGCTTCGGCACGGACTCCGACGTCTGGTTCCCGATCTCCCCGCTCTGCACGGAGCATTGCATCACGGAGAGCTATGCCATGGCCTTCGAATGCTATTACCGGGAGGCGAAGGAGGACTTCGCCAGGATCATCGAACAGCTCAACACCCTAGGAGGAGACGGAAATGTTCGGAATCGTACTTTTGGAAGGTCTGGGCCTCGGCGTGCTGCTGTTTCTGGTCTGCGCGGTCGGCATCCGGAACGGCGCAGTCGGCATGGTGCATCTTTACGAGCCCAAGGTGCAGGAGCGCTGCATCTCGCTTGGCCTGACGACGCGGGAGAAGATCAAACGGAATCAGGCGACGTTTAAGATCGTCTGCCTCCCCGGCTACATTGCCTACGTGCTCGTGTTCGTCTACGCGGTCAACGGCGCAAGGGGCTTTGCCGCGGGCTTCTGGCAGCTGCTGGTCATCCTGTCGGTGATGAACCTCATCGATCGCTTCCTGATCGACGGCTGCTGGGTCGGCCATACAAAGGCGTGGACCATCCCCGGCACGGAGGATCTGAAGCCGTATATCCCCGCAGAGGGCAAACGCAAAAAATGGCTCTTCGGGACGCTCGGCATGGCGGTCATCGCGGCGGTGCTGGCCGGGATCATGTGCATTTTCGTACGGTGAGATGAGGCGGATATGAAAGAGAATTACATCCTTGCGGCCTTTCGTAAGACGGCCGCGCAGCAATTCCCGGAACGGCGCACGGAGCTGAACGAAAAGCTGGCGGCGCGGATGGCTGCGCTCCGCGCAGAGCATGCCGATGCGCCGAAGCCGGTGCAGTTCCATCTCGAGAGCCAGATCCTGCCCGGCATCGCGGCCTATGAGGTCCTGCAGACCGTCATGCCGAAGGAAGAGGCTCTGCGGACCGTACACGGCTATGTGGAGGCGCGGGCGTGGAAGATGAAACAGTCCATGCAGAAGCTGCTCCGCCTGCCCGGCCTCTATCGGCTGGCCCCGGTGCTATTTTGCAAGCTGACGCCGAAATACTTCGGCGAGACCGCGGGCTTCGCGGCCACGGAATATCAGACCTCCGGCGGCGTCTGGCGCATCGACATGACAAAATGCCCCTATCACGACACCTGTGTGCAGCACGGCTGTCCGGAGCTCTGCCCCTGCTTCTGCGACAGCGACGACATTACATACGACGGCCTGCATCCGAAGCTCCGCTGGCACCGCACAAAGACGCTGGGCCGCGGCGACGACTGCTGTGATTTTTATTTGGGGATCACCGAATAATTGTGTCGGCGCGCTTCGCTGGATCTTTTCACGCAATACGGCAGTTTGGAAAATTTGAAATCCACGAAGGATGTCTGCGCTTTCCAAACTTTGTCTTGCGCAAAAATCTCTCGGCGAATCTGTTTGACAAATCATTCGGAGATCCCCCTTGGGTATACACTTGGGGACGGAATGAAGTGCGCCCGAACGACGAAATTGGACGGGGAAAGGGAGTATGGAATGAAACTGGAAGCGGTCTACGGCATTTTGATCCCGTTCCTCGGCACATCGCTGGGCGCGGCCTGTGTGTTTTTCCTGAAACGGTCGCTGAGCGACGCGGTGCAGCGGTCGCTGACCGGGTTTGCCGCGGGCGTGATGGTCGCGGCGTCGATCTGGAGCCTGCTCATCCCCGCGATCGAACAGTCATCGGCGATGGGGAATTGGTCGTTCGTGCCGGCGGCGCTCGGCTTCTGGGCCGGGATGCTGTTTTTGCTCGCGCTCGACCATATCATCCCGCATCTGCACGCGAAGAGCAGCCAGGCCGAGGGGCCGAAGAGCCGCCTGCAGCGGACAACGATGATGGTCCTGGCCGTGACGCTCCACAACATTCCGGAGGGAATGGCCGTGGGCGTGGTCTACGCGGGCTACTGCTCCGGCAGCGCCGAGATCACGGCGGCGGGCGCATTGGCCCTGTCGCTGGGCATCGCGATCCAGAACTTCCCGGAGGGCGCGATCATCTCGCTCCCGCTGCGGGCCGAGGGCATGAAAAAAGGACGCGCCTTCTGGGGCGGCGTCCTCTCGGGCGTGGTGGAACCGGTGGGCGCCGCGCTGACGATCCTCGCCGCGCGGCAGCTCGTTCCGGCCCTGCCGTATCTGCTGAGTTTCGCGGCGGGCGCGATGCTCTATGTGGTGGTGGAGGAGCTGATCCCCGAGATGTCGCAGGGGCGGCATTCCAACATCGGCACGGTCTTCTTCGCCGTCGGCTTCAGTGTCATGATGATTTTAGACGTAGCGCTTGGATAAGTGAGATACAGCAACGCTCCGGCAGTTTCTGCTGCCGGAGCGTTGCTGTATCCATGGGACGTGTCAGGCGCGGCGCTTGTAGAGATAGCGGTAGTCCATCTTCAGGATGTTCCGGACGAACGGGATCATCATCACAAGGTCGGCGGCGAACCACGCCATCGGGTCGGCAAGGCAAAGCGCCACGTAGGCCGCGTGGGGCGCAGCCGCGCTGACCTCGCCGCCGGCCACAGCCGCCGGCAGCAGCAGACAGACCAGCACACGCGCGACCAGCTCGGCCACGCCGCCGCCGAGGATGAACTGCGGCTTGCCGATGCCCTGCACGCAGTTGCGCAGCAGGAAGACCCCGCCGAGGAAGAGCATCAGCGACATATCGACGCGCATATAGCCGTTGCCAAAGCGAATGGTATCCGCCGTGACCTTGTCGGCGCTGAGGAACAGGTGCAGATAGAAATTGCCGATCGTGGACAGGAAGCCGAGCGCGGCGGAAATGGCAGTCGCGATGGCGAACATCACGAGCGCCTGCCGCGCGCCCTTGCGGATGCGCTCAAAATTGCCCGCGCCGAGGTTCTGCGCGACGAAGCTCGTCATCGCAGTGCCGAGTCCGTTGAGCAGCGTCATCAGGGAACCTGTGAATTTGTTGGCCGCGCCGAAGCCGTTCTGCGCGGCATTGGAGACCATCTGGCCGTCCAGAATGTCAAACTTCACAACGACGCTCTGCACGACGATGATGCCGATGGCCAGCACGGAGAACTGCAGCCCGAGCGGGATGCCCTGCAAGGCGTGCTGGCCGATGTCGCGTCGCGTGATGGCCCAGTCCTCGCGGTGGAGCCGGAGCTTCGGATAGCGGGCGAAGGCGTAGCAGAAGCAGCCGATGGTGCTGAGCAGCTGCGCCAGCACGGTGGCGATGGCCGCACCCGCGACGCCCCAGCGGAACGTGACGATGAACAGCAGATCGAGCCCGACGTTCAGCGCCGTGGAGAACAGGAGGAACAGCAGCGGCGTCACCGAATCGCCCAGGCTGCGGAGGAAGGAGCAGATGAAGTTGTAGAACAGCTGCGCGCCGATGCCGGCGAAGATGATCGCGCAGTAGGTGAATGCGGCGCGATAGACCTCGCCGCTCGCGGGCGTGAGGTTGATCCAGGCGAGCATCGGGTTCAGCAGCACGAGCGCCAGCGCCGTGAGCGCGACGGTCAGTGCCGCGGAGAGGACGATCTGTGTCGCGAGCGAGCGGCGCACGGCGGCCTCGTCATGCGCGCCGACGCTCCGCGCCGTCACCGCGCAGAAGCCCGCGCTGACGCCGAAGGCGAATTGCAGGAAGATGAACGCGATGGGGGACGTGTCGTTCACGCCCGCGACCTCGTCTGCCGCGAGCGTCTGGCCGACGATGGCCGCGTCGCTGATCGTGTAGATCTGCTGGAGCAGATAGGAAATGATGATCGGGATGGAAAACAGGAAGATGGTCTTCCAGCACGTGCCCTCGGTCAGGTCGATGGGCTGGAAGAGGGAAAGCCGTTTTTTCGTCATAAAAATCACCTACAGAATGGGCTGTAATTTTCTTCAGAGGTGAGATTATAGTCCGTAGGTGAAATTTTGTCAAGTGAGATTTTTACGCATTTTTTGTCGATTTTTCATGCGGGTTTGTTCACTTTATCCGTACTGCTCCTTGAGGTAGAGCGATGCGCGGGACTGGATGTGTTCCGCGGCCTGTCCCACGGAGCAGCCGCCCGCGAAGTAGACCGCGGCCTCCTCCTGCAAAATCTCCTCCAGCGCCGGATCGAGCCCCTCCAGCACGCTTGTCTTATCCAGCAGCGAGCAGAATTGGTCCGCGTCCGTCTGACTGAGTTTCTGAACGTTTCCGCGCCAGTCCGTCCGTTCCCCGGCGCGATACGCCTCCAGTTCCGAGCGCAGCAGCGCGGCATTCGCCGGGAGCATGTCCTCCTGCAGATACGAGAAGCAGAACGTCAGAAACGCCTTCGCCCCGTCCAGATCGCGGCACTGCGGGCTGACGCCGAGGGACGAGAGGATGCGGTATCCGCTGCCGACGGAGCCGTCCGCCGTCGGATAGCCGATATAGGTGTAATCCGGCGTGCCGAACCAGTATTCCTTGGCGGCGTCGCTGCGTCCCGCCAGCTGGCCGATGGAGTTCGTCCACGAGAGCGTGACGAGCGTGCGCTCCCGCTCGGCGGGCGTCGAGCCGTCGCCGCCCCACGCGCGGCACCAGGCGAGGAGATCGCAGAAGCTCTGCGTCTCAAAATCGCACGCCGCAGCGGCCTTGTCCACATGCGCCCCGAGGCAGTAGGCCGCGCAGAGTGCGAAGAGGTTGCCCGGCGTGTTCCAAGAGTCGAGCGGCACCCAGCCCTCCGGCATCTGCCGCCGCGCGGTCTCCAGATCCGCGAGCGTGACGCCCGGCCCCGGAAACAGGCTCGCCGGACCGATCAGCGTGTCGACCTCGACGGTCAGCGGCAGCTGATAGAGCTGCCCGTCCTCGGTCAGCAGGTCATAGAGATTCGGCAGGAGGCTGTCTTCTGTCAAGTCGCTGCCGAGCAGCGGCAGCAGATCGCCCCCGACGTCCTCCGCCGCGAGCGGCGGGGCGTTGTATCCGGCCATATAAAAGGCATAGAGATCGGGGGCCTGACCGGCGGCGATCTGTGTGCGGAGCTGGTCGGCGGGCGCGTAATCGGTATAATTGGAATCGGAGTAGATCTCGTAATCGACACGGAATTTGTTCTGGCTCCGGTTAAAATCCTCGATCATCGTGGTGAACTGCGGCATCATGGCGTCTCCGGCGGCGATCGCGAGCGTGAGCACTGTTTTTTCAGGCGCCGGGCCGGGCACGCGGCGCAGGATGGCCAGCTCCGTGTCGTCCGGCGAGTAGAGGAGAAAACCAAATGCGGACTGGAAGAGCTGGCTGGCCGTGTTCTTCAGGCCCTGCTCCTGCCAGCTGACGAGGACTTCCGCGGCGGTCAGCTCCGCCGTCTCGGCGTCAATGCTCTTGCTGCTGCCGCAGAGCAGGCGGCCATCCGCGGCGAGGCCGAGACCGGTGAGATTCGTTTCACAGGGCATCGTATCTGTGGGTGCAAGCGTCTCGGGTGCGAAGCGGTGCAGCTCCGGCAGCGGGGTCGCGCCATAGCGGTCGCGCGTCAGGACGCAGAGCGTCCCGCCGGAGACGGTCATCGCCTCGTAGGCCCAGCCGTCGTCCGTCTCGGCGGTCTGCCGCGCGGTCTCCGCGCCGGCCTTGTCCAGCAGGACGAGCAGTGAAGAGCTGAGCAGCAGGAAGCCGTGCTCCGTCGTGCGGAGCTGTGAAAAACGCGCGCCGTTCTCGGCGTAGATCGTTTGCAGCAGGATCGTCTCCTGCATCGCCCCGGCGCTGCCGTAGTGCGTGAGGGCGAGCTTGCCGATGGTAGTGGACTCGGAGAAGTGGACGGCCCCATGTCCATCGGCATACGCACCCGGCAGACTCCCGCTCAGCAGCCAGAAGCCGTCTTCATTGTCGGAACCAAGCGCGTAGAGATATTCCGCGCCGTCCGGGAGCGGCAGCGCCTCGGCCTCGCCGTCGAGGGTCGTCCGGGCCAGCGCGAGGCCGTCCTCGGTGAAGCCGCCGACGAGGATCACATCGTCCAGAACGGTCAGAGCCGTCGCCGACAGGAGCGGCGCGGGCAGCGGAAGCGTCTGATATTCATAGTGAAATTCGCCGCCAGTGGATTCAACTGGCGCGGCGGTGGAAGCGCTGTCCAGTGTTGTAGTGGGATGCGCGTCAGGCAGGGAAACGGTCGTCACCTCGCGCGGCGCGGCACAGCCGCAGAGCAGCGCAAGCAGCAGAAAAACGGCAAAGAAGGGCCGGAATTTGTTCATAAATACCTCCAATCAGAGTCATTGGAAAGAGGCGCGCTGTATGCGCATACAGCGCGCCGGTTGGTCGTTTGTGTATGTTTGCTGGGACGGGAACCTCCTTTCTACGACAGACTATTGCAATCGTCTGAAATGAGACTATCACAATCGTCTGGAAATGTCAAGCGCTCTTGACAGATTTGGACGAATGTGATAGTCTGAAACCAACAACAGGCAGGAGGAAGAACATGAAGCTGTTTGATTCGGAATGGAAGGTCATGGAGGTGCTCTGGCAGGAGGATGACCTGACGGCGAAGGAAATTTCGCTGCGGCTGGCGGAGTCCATCGGCTGGAACAAGAACACGACCTATACCGTCCTCAAGAAGTGCATCGACAAGGGCGCGATCGAGCGGCGGGAGCCGAATTTCGTCTGCCACGCCGCCATCACCAAGGCGCAGGCGCAGAAGGAGGAGGCCGATTCGCTGCTGGACAAGGTGTTCGGCGGTTCGGCGGAGCTGCTGTTTGCGTCGATCCTGTCGGATCGTCCGCTCTCGAAGGAAGAGGCCGCGCGGCTGCGCGTGCTGGTGGAGGAATACGAGGCATGAAGGGGATGCAGGCGGCCATGCTCGGCGGGAGCGCGATGATCCTGCTCGTCCTCGCGCTGCGGCTGCTTCTGAAAAAGCACCTGCCGCGGCGGCTGTTCCCGGCGCTCTGGTGCGCGGCGGCGGTGCGTCTGCTGCTGCCGATCGAGATCCCGACGCGCTGGAGCGTCTGGAATCTGCTGCGCGGCGCGGAAGCCGCGCAGACCAGAAGCACAGGCACGCGCATCCCGTTCCCGGCCCTGACGCAGGCCGCAGAAACAGCGACGGTGCAGACGGCAAAGGCCGGAGCGGTCAGCACCATTTTGCTGATCTGGGCGGTCGGGATGGCGCTGCTCGCGGCGTATTTTATCGTTGGATACGCGGTAATGGTGCGCCGGTTTTGCGGGACGCGCCTTGCGCCGCAGCCGTCCGTTGACGCGCTGCTGGATCGGTTCCGCTTTGCGCGGGATCCGCGCATCTGCCGCACGGCGAACCGCCGCGCGCCGCTGACGTTCGGCGTGCTCCGGCCGACGGTGCTGCTTCCGGAGGATCTGGAGGTCGGGACGGCGGAGTTTCAGCTGATCCTGGCGCATGAGCTGGCGCACATCCGGCGGAAGGACTGCCTGCGGAAGGCCCTGTTCGCAGCCTGCCTCTGCCTGTACTGGTGGCATCCGCTGGTCTGGCTCATGACGGTGCTCGCAGGCCGCGATATGGAGCTGGCCTGTGACGAGGCGGTCCTGCGCGCGCTGGGTTCAGAGTGCAAAAAGGCCTACGCGCTGACACTGCTCGATATGGCGCAGCGGCGGCCCGCGCCCGCGCCGCTCTGCAGCGCCTTTGCACGCAGCCGCGCGGAGGAACGCATCCGCGCGATCCTGCAATACCGGCGCGTCCCGGCCTGGGCCGGGATTTGCGCGGCGCTGCTGTTCACACTGTCTGCAAGCGTTTTTGCGACACAGGCAACGGCCCCGATCCGGACGGCGCAGCCGGCCGTGCGGGAAGTGGAAGCCGTTCCGGCCGCGCAGGCTTCGGCGGAGCCGGACATCCGCTATATCGAGGCGGAGATCGTGCCGCTCGCGGCGGCGGAAGCGCCAAAGTATGTCTGGCCGTTGGAGAATGCGGACGCTGCGGTGACAGATCCCTATGGGATGCGCGTGCATCCGCTGACCAAAACGGAACATTTCCATTCCGGCATTGATCTGGCCGCGGAGAGCGGGGAGAACGTGCTGGCCGTCGCGGACGGAACCGTCCTCGATTGCAGCTACAACGAGGCCTACGGCTACGTCCTGACGCTGGGCCACGCGGACGGCGTCCAGACGCAGTACGCCCATCTGCGTGCATTTCTGGTCAGTCCCGGCGACACGGTCACACAGGGACAGGCGGTCGCGCTCGTGGGCGCGACCGGCTGGGCCACGGGGCCGCATCTGCACCTTGCCGTGGTGGTGGACGGCGAGTTCGTCGACCCGCTCGCGGCGCTCGGCGGCGGAAACGCTTGAGGAATGTCTAGGGTGTATCTGAAAACTCCCAACGCACCCGGACAGCGGGTCTTTTTGCGGTGTGCCGCGTCATTTTTTCTTGAAATACGTCAGTATTCCCGCGAAAAAATGTCTTGCTCAACGCAAAAATCCCTCGCTGCCGGTCACATCATGAGTTTTCAGATACACCCTAGTATCAAATGGATCAAAACAGCCCCTCCGGCCTTGCCGGAGGGGCTTTATGTATGTGCTTCAGAGAACGCCGTAGACCGCGTCGATCGCGCCGGGGTTTGCGTACAGCTCGCGCAGGGCAAAGGCGCCCGCGCCGATGAGTGGCGCGTCGTTGCCAAACTGCGAGCGGGAGATGTGCATCCGGCTGGAGAGCATGGGGTGCGCGCTGCGCTGTGCGGACTGGACCGTGCGGTCGAAAAAGCCGGGGATCTCGAAGATCGACCCGCTGACGATGATCTGGTCGGGACAGAGCGTGTTCATCAGGTTGGCGAGGCCGATGCCGAGCAGATCGGCGCAGTCCCAGACGTAGGATGGCATCTGCTGCGCGGAGGCCCGCGTCAGCTGCTGGAGCGTGCGCGGCACGGCCCGCGCAAGGCGGTCCATGTCGAGGTAGAGGTCGTCCGTCAGCTGGCCGCCATTCAGCATATAGTTGCTGAGCGTCATGTCGGAGGCCACGGCGGAGACGCAGCCGCGGTTGCCGCAGAAGCAGGCTGCACCGTTCGGAACCAGGACGATGTGGCCGAATTCCGGCGTGATCTTGTGCGTGCCGTAATACGGCGCGCGGTCGTAGGCAAAGCCGCTGCCGATGCCGTGGTGGATGATCAGATAGTAGACGCGCGGCGAGCCCGCGGCAGAACCGAACCAGCTCTCGGCCAGGGCCCCGGCATCCGCGTCGTTTTCGACGAAGATGGGACAGCGGAACTCGCGCGCGAGGACATCATAGAAATTGAAATTCTTCAGCGGCTTGAGCGAGTGGGAATAGACGAGCTTGCGGTCGAGGATCGGGCTGGGGACCGAGAGGCCGATGCCGGCGAGCTTCTGCCCGCGCTCTTCCATGCCGCGGAGCATGGTGTGGAGCATCTCGTTCATCAGCCGCGTGACGGGAACGGGCTTGATGGTGCGCAGCGGCTTTTTCATGACGCAGGAGAGCTGGCCGGTCAGATCGACCTTGGCGACGGTCAGGCTGTCGTCCTGCAGCAGGACGGCCACGGCGAAGATCTTTTCCGTGTGCAGCTCGAGCAGGACGGCGGGCTTGCCGATCAGGCCGTCGTCGGTCGTGCCGATCTCCCGGATGTAGCCGAGCGTGAGCAGCTCGTCAACGAGGGAGCTGACGGTCGCGCGCGTCAGCCCGGTGCGCTTGGAAAGATCGGCGCGGGACAAAATATGCTCCTGCAGGAGCAGGTTCAAGATCAGCGAAAGATTGGTATTCCGCATTTCTGCGTGGCTGGCCTTCAGGCCCGATGCTTGTTTCACTCTGTAAAACTCCTGATCCGTATTTTGTTTACATTCAGAAAACTGGACGGCAGCGGGGCGAAAAGACTTTTTCGACACGCTGAACCGCGCTGCTCATAAAAGAGCAGCGCGGTTTTTGCGCACGCATGGATTTAATCGAGGCGCTCGAAGGAGCCCTCGTCGTCCCAGTGGAGGATGCCGGTGTCAAATTCGAACACGCGGTAGGCTACGCCGTCGAACTGATAGGAGATGGCGCTGTAGGTGCTCACCTTGTCGACCGGGTCGAGATAGCCGGAGTCCTGTTCTGCGGCCTCGCCGTCGCCGGAGGCACGGCTGTAGAGCGTCCAGTCGCCGAACGCGTCGATCACGATGAAGCGGTCCGCCGCGCGGTCGCCCTCGTAATACCACGTGCCCTCAAATTCGGACACGTCCACGTGGTAGTATTCATCGGCCCAGCCGTCATACCCGTCCGCGCTGTCATATTCCTCAGGGTCTTCGTACTCGACATATTCGCCGTCACCGCCTGCGTCCTCGTTCCAGGCGTCTCCGGTGTCGCCGCCTGCGCTGAAATAGCCGTAGGAGGTCATGTAGACGCCGTCGTCTGTCGCCTCGAAGCGGCAGCCTTCGCCGTCGGTGTCGCGGTAGGCGTAGATCGCGTCGAATTCCGCGTCGTATTCCAGCCAGCCGGTGAGCGTTGCATCCGCGCTGTAGAGCGTCCAGGTGCCGTCATCCATGATGTCGAGGTCTTCCCACTCGACGCCGGATGTGGTCGAGATGTAGATGCCCGCGAAGGCGGCGAGGTCCGGGGCCGCTGTGTCGTCCGGCAGGTCGCCGCCGCGGCCGTCATCCTCTGGGATCTCGTCCAGCGTGACATCCGGTTCCGGCCCGGTGTCCGCCTCGGCTCCGCCGCAGCCGGTCAGCAGCAGGCAGAGCAGCACACAAAGAACTGCGAGAAGAAAAATACCCTTTTTCATAGGTGCTCCTTTCCATATCAAAAAAGATCCGCCCTATGGATAGTATACGGCGGATCGGAGAAAAGCGCGATTAACCTGTGGTTAGGATCTGCGCCGTCAGATCAGCCAGCGGCGGACCCATGGGATCCTGGAGAGCGGAAGATAGAGCAGATAGCTGCCCGCCCCGCAGAGCACGGCGAGGGCCGGAACGGTGAGCAGCGGGTGCCAACCTGGACGAAGTCCGATGCCATTGAGCAGCCGGAGCACAGCAATGTGTACCAGATAGATGCAGAACGAAGCGCGGGATAGCCGCTCCGCTGCCGTGTTCAGCCGTGCATTCAGCCGCGGCGCAAGCGCCTCGCAGAGCGAGAACATTCCGGCAGCCATCAGGCACGGGCCGGGCGAAAAGCCCTCGAGAAACGGCGTTTTCAGCTCTCCAGCCCGTGCGGAGCACAGCCACGTACCGGCAAAACACAGCAGGAAGCCGCCGGCAAACATCCATACAGCACAGCGGACAGAACAGGGCCGCCGGCGCAGCGCATCACCCAGTACGGTGCATCCGATCGCGCTCCAGGCCATGGGAAGCGCCCATTGCTGGACGATCCCGCCGAAAGCCTGCAGCAGGCCAAGTGCGCGGAGCGAAGGCAGCAGAACGCCGGACGCAGCCCAGAAGACGAGAAAATAGCGAACCATTTTGGTGTCGGCATGGGCCGTGAAGGTCCGCGTGAGCGGAAGGGCGGCATAGACGAGCAGGATAATCGGCAGGTAGTAGAGGTGGCCCTCATGCTGCCAGAGCAGCCAGTTCCGCAGCGCGCCCAGCAATGCATCAGCCGTAAGGTTGCCGGACGTCAGCAAGCCGATCGCCTTGTAAGCCGCCGCCCAGAAGAACAATGCCATTACCATGTGCGGGATATTTCGCCGCCAGATGTGCCGCGCGGAGATGGGGCGCTCGCGGTCCAGCAGAAGCGCCCCGCTACACAGCAGAAACAGCGGCACGGCGCTGCGCGAAATGCTCCCCCAGAAGAGGCCGGAGAGCCAGTGGATGCTGCCGACCGGGGCGTAGCGCAGCACGTCGCTCCCGGCGTGGATCAGCAGGACGAAGAAGATCGCGAAGCACTTTGCGAGATCGACTGCCCGTACGCGCGCGGACGGGCGCGGAGCAGAGATCGTTTCCATAAGCATGCCTCCCGATGGACTGAGTTTCCAAATTACGAGCAGAATATACTATAATGTGACAGACTTGTCAAGCACGGAAGATGGAAGCCGTAGGGAACATTTTTCTTGATTTTCCTGCATAGAACAGGGTAACATGGGAAAGGGAAAGAGAAAAATTGTCAGAGATGCACAATGGGGAGAGAAGAATGATCAATGTACTGTTGGTGATCCGAAGTTATTTTGACGCGCTTCACGTTGCCTCGCTCCTGGATTGGGAGGCGAACGGCTATCAGCTCATCATGGAGATGAATGCGATCTCCGGGCTGCGGCATCTGAGCGATCTTCGCCCGGATATTCTGCTGCTGCACCACGACGTCGGATGGCTGGATGCGGACAAATACCTGTCGCACATCCGCAGCGCCTATCTGCAGACGCAGATATCATCATGCTGCTCGGAAAACGGGGCGGCGCAGCACGGAACAAGCGGCAGATCGCGCTGGCCAAGGAGATCCAGGTGATCGAGTGGGAAAAGCTGTCTGCGGAGCTGCTCAAAAACGCGCTGCACACAGCGAATCTCTATGCTGTGAAAACAGAAGAACATAACGTTGCATTTGAGCAGAAGCGGTTCGTCAAAGAGGCGACGACGGAGGAGCAGCTTGCGGCGCTGCAGCGATCGGTGCTCCCGGATCAGATGAGCCTGATCCGGCTGGTCGTGGCCAAAAAGATGCAGCCGAATTCTACACAGGAACAGATCGAGCGGGCCGTCGAGACCATTCTGGCCCCGCTGCAGTACGGATACCAGTTCAGAGATAATATGGGGGATTATTGCCTGCTGGTGAAGGTCGAGGATGATTTTCTGCGCTATAACCGGACTGCATATCTGAACGATCTGGCACAGCGGCCGCTGCAGTCGGTCAAGGAGACGCTGCACACCGAGGCCTATGTCTCGATCTGCTATCAGGCGGCCTCTTCTGCGCTGATGGAGGAGATGGCGATGCTGCGGCGTCTGGAGCGGTATACTTCTGGTGCTTGGGCCGCACACGGGAAATTTCCACAGCCGGGGTAAAAG
>CAJMLC010000018.1 GCA_905214155.1 uncultured bacterium
GGTCCGTGTTTTCGTTTGCTCAAATCAAACTCCTTCTTTCGTGTGAGAATAGGGGTGGATGTCTCATCCCTTCGTAATAAATGTAGAAAACCGCCCCCGTTTGACCACCCATACAAAGCAAAAAAATTACACTCAACGTAGACTTTCGTAAACACAGAATGATCTGAATTTACATTAGGTCTACACTGAGTGTAATGCTTGTGAGTATGTTTACTTATTCCAACGTTAAGCCTATTACCTCGAGTTTGACGACGCGCGCAGCGGCGGCTTCGAGCCGTTGGCCTCTGTGAGTGGAGAGAAGAAGGTCGTGCTCGGTCTTGTGACGACCAAGCGCCCCGAACTGGAAAGCAAGGACGCGGTCATCGCGCGCATCCACGAGGCGGCAAAGTACCTGCCGCTCGACCGCCTGTGTCTGAGTCCGCAATGCGGCTTCGCCAGCTGCGAGATCGGCAACAAGCTGACAGAGGCGCAGCAGTGGGCCAAGCTCGCGCTGGTCAAGGAGATCGCCGAGGAGGTCTGGGGTTGAGCAAAATACCGTTGGGCAGGCCGCGCGGGCAGATGTCGGAATCCATGCTGACGGCGGCGTTCATCATTCTCTCCGGCGGCGACTGGACGCACAGCCGACGCTATCTTGTGCCGGTGCTCTCGTTTATGCTCGGCATTTTCGTGGCCGAGTGTATTCATCGGCGTTTCAAGCACATGGAGAGGGTACATTGGCGGCAGCTCATTCTTTTGGCGGAGATCGTGCTGCTGTTCCTCGTCGGCTTTCTGCCGCAGGAGGGCAGCACGGCCGCCAACGCGCTCGTTTCGTTCGTCTGCGCCATGCAGGTGCAGACCTTCCGTAAGGTGCACGGCCACGCCTACGCAAGCACCATGTGCATCGGCAATATGCGCAGCGGTACGGAGGCGCTGTGCATTTACTTTTCCCAAGATCTCTTGCTCCCACAGATAATAGGTCTTGGGCGAACAACCGTTTTCTCTACACCAATGTTTTACGCTCATTCCGCTGCTTCTGCAATCTGCTACTCGTTCTTTCTGTTCCAGTAACTTTGCCTCGTGCTTAACTGTATTTACGTTCATACCGCACCCCCCATATTAGAAAGTCTCGAGGAGCGTCAAGGTTACTCGACACTCCCCGAGACAGTATGACATATTTGCTCCCGCTCTAACAGGTACGCGTTATTTACCGCTTACTTTCGCTTTGCTGTTTTTTCACTCGTATAGCTTCTGCTATATCTACACGATCGCTGCGGCAAATAATCTTTTAAGAATCTGCTATACTGCTCTTTGTCGATGACAACGCAACAAGGTTGATCACAGATTCGCTATTCCTGCTAGGGAAAAGCATAACGCTGCGCCGGTTTGCGTTGGAAAATCGGGTAAAGAGTCCGCTTAGTCCTCGTGCGCCGTATCCGCCAAAACATTGGGGTCGGACGGAGCAGCCTTGCGGTTGATGACCTTCATGATCGCCGGGCTGAAGAGCGCAATGATGATGAGGATCACAAGCGCGATGGAAATGGGACGCGTCCAAAAGTATTCGAGCAGGCCGGTGCGCTTGGTGATCGTCAGCGTCTGACGCCAGTTGCTCTCGGCGATCGGGCCGAGGATCATGGCCAGAACGACCGGAGCGGTCGCGAAGCCGTACTTTCTCATAAAGTAGCCGATGAAGCCGAACACCAGCATGACCCACACGTCAAAGATGCTCTGACGGACGGCGTAAGAGCCAACCGTGGAAAGCGCCACGATCATGGGAGCAAGAATGGTCATCGGAATGGTGGAGATCTTAACGACCTGCTTGCAGATACCGAGGCCGGCAACGCCCATAAGGACATTGGCCAGCGCGAAGGCTAGAATGATGCAGTACACGATCGGGCCGGTGGTGGGATCGGAGAAGAGCTTGTAGCCAGGGGTCAGGCCCTTGATCATCAGGCCGCCAAGCATGATCGCCGCAACGCCCGAGCCGGGGATACCCAGGGTGAGCAGGGGAATCAGCGCGCCGCCGGTAACAGCATTGTTCGCCGTCTCGCTCGCTGCAATGCCGACGAGGGAGCCGTGGCCAAACTCCTCCGGATGCTTGGAGGAGTTCTTGGCGGTGTTGTAGGAGATCCAGGAGCCGATGTCGCCGCCCGCGCCGGGCAGAATGCCGACAAGGACGCCGATGATGGAGCTCTGGGCAATGGTGGGGATCAGGGGTTTGAACTCCTTCCAGGTAGGAACAGGGCTGCCGGTAAGGTTCTTGGCATTTTCATCAAGCACCGTGTGCTTACCCTTGGCAACGTCCTCGATGGAGAACATGACCTGGCTGAGGGAGAACAGACCGATCATCGCGGGAACGAGCTGAATGCCGGACTGAAGCTCGAGAATGCCGAAGCAGTAACGGGGCGCAGAGGACTGAATGTCCAGACCGATGCAGCCGATCATCAGACCCAGGCAGCCGGAGAGCAGACCCTTCATCATGTTGTCGCCGGCCAGAGAACCAATGATGGTCAGGCCGAACACGCCGATGAGGAAGTACTCAAGGCTGGAGAACTTCAGCGCGACCTGCGAAAGCGCAGGAGCGATGAACAGAAGTGCAATAGCGGAGATCGTACCACCGATCATGGAAGCCACGGTGGAAACACCGATGGCCTTGAGGCCCTTGCCCTGCTTGGTCAGAGCGAAGCCGTCCGCTGCCGTAGCCGCGGACGCGGGTGTACCGGGCGTGTGGAGCAGGCAGGCGGTAATCGAACCGCCGTAGATCGCGGAGGTGTATACCGCAGTCAGCAAGGTAATACCGGCCTCGCCGCTCATACCAAAGGTAACGGGGATCAGCAGAGCGACCGCCATGGATGCAGACAGGCCAGGCATCGCACCGATGAACATACCGCCGAGCGTACCAGCAACCAGCGCAATGATCACGTCAGGCTGGCTGAGCATCGCCGCACCCTGTGCCATCAAATTAAACATATTGCCTTACCTCCTTTACTTCAGCAGCGGCACTTGAAGTACCTTAACGAACAGAACATAAATGAAAACGAGATACACAACGTCGATCAGCATAACCTTCCAGACCGGGCGGACCTTTTCCACCAGCATGAACGCGGGGATCATAATGGCCGTTGCGACAAAATAGTTCGTGAAGTTGAAAATCAGGCAGTATAATACAACGCCCAGGAACATCAGCATGGGCACTTTGATTTCAGAGATACTCGTATACCCCTCACCGCCGGGGTTTTTCTTCAGCTGACCGATTGTACGGACGGTCAGAGCCGTATTGCAGATAAATGCCAGTGAGAGAATCAGTCGGGGCATGGTGGCCGAGCCGCTCTTCATGCTGAACGTCTGCACAAAGCAGAAGAGCATGAAAGCGTAGATCACAAGGCACACAAAAATGTCCTGTTTGGCTTTCTTATTCATAGGGATTGTCTTCCTCCTAACCCTTAGTAGGATCTACATCAGTATTTCTTCACCCAGTTCGCGCGGGGCTGAGAGCTGCTCTCAGGGCAAGCCCTGAAAACAGCTCCCTCCCGTGCTTATTTACTATTTGCTATTCCGTATAGTGCTTTGGAACGCTGAGCGATCAGACACCCCAGGTCTCGCGGGCCTGCTGCTGCTGCTGATTCATATAATCGACATACTCCTGACCCTCTTTGTAGTCAGTCGTGGTGTAGATGGCATTGAGCTGCTCGATCAAGTCGGGATCCTGAACCGCAGCCTTGACGGCATCGCCGAGGATCTGCTTGATGTCATCGGGAACATCCTTGAGCATGGCATAGCCGCGGCTGGAGCAGCCGACGACCAGATTGCCGGTGAGCTCCTCATAGGTGGGAACATCGGGAAGGTTGGAGTCACGCTCTTCCGCGAACACGCAGAGGATCTTGAACTGGCCGTCGTTGTGCGCGGCAACCATTTCGGAGACATTGCCCATCAGGAAGTCGGTCGTGCCGTTGAGCAGGAAGGTCACGTTATCGCCGGAACCGCCGGAAGCGATGATGTCGACATCAACGCCGAGGTCGTTGGCAACGAGCATGTCAGCGGTCGCATCGTCAGAGGTGATGCCGAGACCGGAGGCAGAGGTGATCAGGCTGCCCTCCTGCTGCCAATAGGCGGCGAAAGAATCCCAGTCGGAGTAACGGTCATCATCCACGCGGATAGCCAGACAGTTGGAGTCGGTGACCTCGTTGCAGATCATCTCGAAGTCGTTCTGGTCATACTTCATGGTGTTGTCCGGGTCATACTTGCCGGTGGTGACGTTGGGGCTGTTGATCAAGAAGAAGCTATAGCCGTCGGGCTTGGTGCTCTCCATCATCTGGTTCCACATGACCCAACCGGAAGCGCCGGTGACGTTCTCGACGGTAACGGTCGTGCCGAGTTTCTCGCCAACCTTGGCCGCGAGCAGACGGCAGAGGGTATCGGAGCTGCCGCCGGCGGAATAGCCGCAGTAGAGCGTGACGTTCTTGTTGCCGGGGTAACTGCCGGTGGAGGTCTGGTCGGCGTCGCCGGAGTTGTCCGGCGTGCCGGAAGTGCCGTCCTTGCTGCCGCAGGCGGTCAGCATCATGACAGACATCGCCAGCGCAATGAGAATTGCAAGCGTTCTTTTCATAACATGGTTCTCCTTTTTTATTTTCTCTTCTCGTTTTTTATTACAAAAGGGATTGTCCCCATTGTAACCGCAGATTTACATCTCGCAGCCGATTTCCCGGAGCTTTTCATCGACCCATGGACGGATATACTCGCCCTTTTCCACGATGTCCGCCATGATTTTCTCTTCCTTCTTCATGGTAGCATAGGTCGCGGCTGCAATCTCCTCGGCGTCCTCAGGGGAAATGATAATCACACCGTCGGCATCACCGACAATAATGTCACCGGGGTGAACCAGCTTGCCGCCAATGACCACAGGGGTGTTGATCTCGCCGGGGCCGTTCTTATACGGTCCGTTCGGGGTGACACCCTTGGCGTACACGGCGAAGTCGGTCATCTTGCTGAGTCCGTCGCAGTCACGGATCGCACCATCACAGACAATGCCGGCGATGCCGCGGGAACGGCAATAGGTCGCCATCAGCTCGCCGAAAATCGCGCGATCCACGCTGCCTCCGGCATCGATCATGATAACGTCGCCGGGCTGAGCCATATCCATGGCCTTGTGGAACATCAGGTTGTCACCCTGCGGTGCGCGAATGGTGAACGCTGTGCCAACCAGCGGGCTGGAGTTAATGGGAACGATCGCGGAATCTACCGCCGCGATGCGGCCCATATTGTCGTCGATGTTTGCCACCGGCATACCGCGGAATTGCTCAACGAGCTCCTTGGCCGGACGGGGGAAGTTGTAAATGATCTTGTTACCTACACTCATATCTTTCGTTTCCCTTTGCTATATTTGTCAGCGCGGGGCACGGCCCTGCACTGCATAGAACGGTTTTAGATCAGCTTGATGCCGAGATTCTCTTTGAGCACGGCCTTGTTCGCCACGCAGCGCGCCGGGAGCTCACCCTTGGTGAACGCGGTCGGCAGCAGGTCGCAGACCATATTGATCTGCGTCTTCTTCGAGCCCGTGCCGTAAGAGCCGCTGTGGGGATTAAGGATCACGTTGTCCATCTTGAGCAGAGGATCGTCCGGAGAAATGGGCTCCTGCTCCATGGTGTCGAGTCCGGCATAACGGATCTCACCCGTCTCCAGCGCCCATGCGAGTGCTTTCTGGTCGATGACCGGGCCGCGGGAGGTGTTGATGATCATCGCATTTTCTTTCATCTTGCGGAAAGCATCCTTGTTAAACACGTGGGTCGTCTCCGGCGTGAGAATCACATGAATGGAGATGATGTCGCTGCGCTCAAGGAGTGTGTCGAAATCAACAAACTCGACGTCCGGATACTGTTCTTTCACCGCGTCGGACACATAGGGATCACAGGAAATCACCTTCGTACCGAAGCCGTTGTGAAAAATATCGTGCAGGTGACGGCCTGCGCCGCCGAAGCCGTAGAGTCCAAGTGTCATCTCGCGCACGTCGCCCGGCATGAGGTACTTGCACTTCGGCCAGCCGCCCTTACGTATCTCGCGGTCATAATACGCGGTGTTGCGCGTCAGGCCCATAATCATGGCAGTCGCCACGTCGGCCAGCTCCTTCGCGCAGAAGCCGGGCAGATTCAGCACAATCTTCTTCAGCTCTGACGCCGCATCCAGATCGATTGAGTTCACACCCGCGCCGAAGCGCTGCACATACTTCACTTCCGGCAGCGCCTCCATCACCTTGCGAGTGATGGGCGGGTTGCCCGTGCCGAGGATTGCCACTGCGCCGCGACAGCCCTCGATGATCTCATCTTCCGTCACGTAATGCGCCAGCTCCAGCTCAATGCCGGCGGCTGCATACGCTTCCTTTACTCTTTGCAGCTCCTCGTAGGAGACGCTGCCATAGTCCTTGTCCACAACTACTGCTTTGTACACCACAATCCGCACCTTTGTTATAAAATAGAAAAATTTTTAGATTTTTATTAGGGAAAATCATAAGGTTCACCTAACGAATTTATCGTAGCACGGCGTTGACAGGAAGTAAACTTCCAAATATAATATGGACATTATGTATTTTTTGTCATAGCGCAGGGAAGGGTACGAGGGCTATCGTTATTATGAACAAAAACTACGATTACTTTTTGACGATTGTAAAAATGGGAAACCTGACCAGGGCTGCGGACGCACTTTACATCACGCAATCCTCGCTGAGCAAATATCTCAGCCGGCTGGAGGCCGATTTGAACATTCAGCTCTTTGACCGCTCATGTTCTCCGATGGTGCTGACTTACGCCGGACATCTATATCTGGAGTACGTCAACCGGCTCCTAGCCATGGACAGTCGCCTTCAGGCTGAGTTCGATGAGGTGCGCAGCGAGACGCGCGGCGAAACGACCTTCGGGATCACCAGCTGGCGCAGCAGCATCATGCTGCCCACGCTGCTACCGGTGCTGCATGATCGCTACCCGCATATCCGCGTGAACGTGTCCGAAGGACGTAGCTATACCTTTGAAAGTGCCATGCTTAATGGGCAGGTAGACTTCTGTCTAGTCCCATACCCCGCCCACTTCAATATGGCCACCACACATGAAGACATGGGACGTGAGAAGCTCTATTTGGCAGGGAACCGCTCGCATCCGGCAGTACAGAAAGCGTTGTCCGGCCCGCGCAGTGCGGACGGAATGCCGCGCTTTGACCCACAGCTGCTCAATGGTGAATATTTCATTAGCCTCAAGCCCGGGCAGGTGCTCTCGCGCGTCAACCGCCAGTTCCTGACAGAGCATGAGATCACGCTGGCTGGAATGTGGAACACGGAAAATACGGTGACGTCGCTAAATTTGGTCGATCGCACACTTTGCTTCACTTGCGTTCCGGCGCTGTGCCTACATCAGGAGAGCTTTCCCTCCAACATTGTGCTCATGGAGCTGGGCGATCCGCCGCTGGACTGGGGAAAAGCCATCGTCTACCCTAAGCAGACGCGGATCACGCGCATCATGCGCATTGTCATTGATCTGGTCAAGGAATTCTACCACAACGATCCGCAGGTGCGCCAACAGTACCGGGAGAAGAACCTCGCCGAATGGCGCGCCGGTCAGGAAAGGGAAACGACCTAAATCACACAGAAGGGAGCCTCACCGTCCGTCCTGCCGTGTACGCACGGCGAGGCGGCGGCTGTCCATCTTATGACCGTTAAACAGGAAGAAAGCGCCGTTTGTCCGCCGGACGCGCTGGAAAAGCGCATCCAGCAGGCGCAGCTCACCAAGTGCCAGCACCGGATTGCGGACTATTTTCTCAAGAACCGAAACCGGATCTGCCGCATGACCAGCCTCGCCATCGCGCAGGAGGTCGGCGTGAGTGATGCGTCCGTGATTCGCTTCTCGCGCGCTGTGGGCTATACGGGCTTCGCCGACCTGCGCGAGAGCCTGTACGACGCCTTCCGGCAGGAGCTCACCAGCATGGACATCGGCCGCTACGCGCCCGCGCAGCGGCTGGACCTCCAGATCAACGAATTTGGAGGGCTGAATCTTTCAACAGACTTTCTGTGCCTCATGGCGCACAACATTGAGCAGTCCGTCCGTCAGAACGATCCTCGCCTGCTCGAGCGCGTGGTGGATCTGCTCGTGGAAAGCCGACGCAAGCTCATTATCGGCGTGCAGGGCAGCAAAAGCTGCGCCATGCAGTTCTCCCGCCTGCTAGGCTTCCTTCTTGAGCGTGTCGAACTGCTCTCTACCGGCGAAAGCGACGAGATTGCCATGCTCTCCGGTCTCGGGCCCGAGGATACCATTGTGGCTGTCAGTTACGCCCGCTACTATAAGACGGACGCCTATCTTGCGCAACTCGTCCACCGGACGGGTGCGAATATCGTCGTGCTTGCCGACAGCACCAAGTCGCCCTGGGCGCAGATCGCGGACATACTGCTTCTGGTGGAAACACGGCACATGGGTTCGTTCAACTCCACGCTGGGCACGACCTGCCTGCTCGAGTACCTTATCACAATGCTCTGTCGGAAATACCCCGACCGGTGCAGCAAGCGCTTGGGCGAGCGCGAGCAGATGGTCGCTCCCCTGCTGCTCGTCCCCTGAGCATTCTTTGGCTACAGCACTACAGGAAACAAGCGGTTTTTGATACGGCTGCCCACACAACCTGGCAGAGTGTCCAAAAACAGCTTGTATTTTTTAGTCAAAAGCGCCACTTGAATGTAGTGATTGTCGTGGTTATTATTTGAACTGTAGTGAGCTGGCCACAATTTTGTCCAGCCCCGCCTTTTTATATCCGGAATTACAATCAATAATAATGGGAGGGTACTGTGAAAACATTATTTAGTGTCAGAGGCAGCCCCAGGGTTGAAAAAGGGCGCAGCAAAGCAAGCGTCCCAGAGACGCCGCTATAATACAGTTGCAGACCTAACCGGCCAAAGCGTCCAAGGAAATTGAACCGGCAGTAACAAGGCCAAGAGAAACAAGCAGCTTGATTGCTTCTTTTGCGGAAGAAAGCGTTTGCTTCCTTTTCAGATCCTCCGGCATATCGAACTTCTTCAAATCGCTCGGATTGAAAACCTCGCCGGTTGACAGCATGGCATAGATGGCGGTCAAAATCATTCTGGCGATCGCGATGGTGGCGCGTTTCTTTCCTCTGCGCTTCATCAAACGCTCGAACTTGATGCGGTAATAAGGCTGTTTTCCGTAGATTTCACAGCAGCATGAGCGGCTTCTACCAAGGCAGGCTTCAAGTAAACGCCGGCTCGGGATATTCTGACGGATTTCTTTTTCCCGGCGGATTGGTTACTGGCAGGAGCAAGACCAGCCCAGTTACAGAGGCGCTTGGAGGAACCGAACTGTGACATGTCCGTACCGATTTCGGAAAGGATCGTAATTGCCGTTCGGCGGTCGATGCCTGGAATTGTGCAGAGCAGAGAGATTTGCCCTTCGTATTCAGCTACGAGATCGCCGATGATCTCATCAAGTTGGGCAATGCGATGGTCAATATCTGCGAAATGCTCTTGAACGATCCGCCCCCTCTCTTTTTGCTCCGGTGTCATATTGAAGCCGCTGACGGCTTCAACCACATCTGAAGCTTTCTTCTTCAGAGAACGATGGAGCAAAGAAACACAGTGTTCAGGGTCTACGGTATCCGTATCCAGCAAGTAATTCTCGATGTCCGTAGCGGACTTCCCAAGCATGTCGGAGACTACGGCATCCAACGTCAGATTACACACAGTGAAAGCGTTCTGAAAACGGTTCTTTTCACTGGAACGCATGGATACGAGCTTACTTCGATAGCGGGTGAACTCGCGGAGAATACGGATATCCTTACTCGGAATGTAACTGCTGGGAACTAAGCCCATACGAAACAGATTGCCGATCCATTTGGAATTCTTTTTGTCGTCCTTGTTTCCTTTCACAGCGGAAACCCACTTTGGGTTCGCGATAACGACATGGCAGGAATCTTCAAGGACATTCCAGACGGGGACCCAATACTTGCCGGTGCTCTCCATACAAACGTCTTTGCAGTCGTATTCAAGCAGCCACTTCTTGAATGCAACGAGACCGTTGTAGAAGGTGGAGAACCGCTTCTGGTAATAATGCGGCATAACATACTCGCTGGTAATGATTGTGGCGACGAGAAAAGTTTTGTGAACATCGACGCCGCAGCAGATGGGATATGTGAGCTTCATACTGCCCTCCTTTCTGAGATGAAAGAGGCAGTGACTGCGCCGCCACACAATAAACACAGAAGTATTTATCAATTCTTACTGTGCGGACCCGAACGACCCACTTATTTGTGCTTGAAAGACGACGCTTACACTGATTTTTATACTGCCTTTGCGACTGGAGAGTTGCATGCAGCTCCTCCTACCGTGCTTTGTAGTGTGCCTCTCAAACACATTATACAGGAAAACGGGAAATTTTGCGGCTTCCGTTTTCATCCCTATTTGTGCCGGTGCCGCACCGGCATGGTAATTTTTATGAATGAGCTAACATTGATGGACTGCACACTCCGAGACGGCGCGAATGTTGTCGGAACGGGCTACTCTGCCGAACTAACCAAGATGATAATCGAGGGCCTGATCCGCAGCAATATCCGCGTCATCGAAATGGGCAACGCTTACGGCATCGGTGCGAACGAGACCGCATCCAAGAAAGCGCCTCTCACGGACGAGGAATATCTGCAGCTGGTCCAGCCCTATCTCCCGCAGGCGGAGATCGGTATGTTCATGGGCGTGAAGAACGCCAACGAGAAGAACATCGCGCTGGCGGCCAAATACGGTCTGAAATTCCTGCGCATGGGCGCGAACGCCGGCGACGGCGCGCAGACGCTTGAGGGCATTCGCCTGGTCAAGCAGTACGGCATGAAGTGCCGCTATTCCATGATGAAGGCCTACCTGCTCACGCCCGAGGGGCTGGCCGAGGAGGCTCGCATGGTCGCGGACGCCGGTCTGGACGAGATCACGATCATGGACTCCGCCGGCACGATGCTGCCTGAGGAGGCTGAGACATACGTCCGCGCGGTGCTCGGCGCCGTCTCGATCCCCGTCGCCTTCCATTGCCACAATAACCTCGGCCTTTCCGTGGCCAACGCCCTCGCCGCCGTCCGCGGCGGCGCAAGCGTGCTCGACTGCGGTCTGATGGGCATGGCGCGCAGCGCCGGCAACTGCGCTACCGAGCTGATCGCCGCCGTGCTTCAGCGTCAGGGCAAGTTGGCCTACGTTGATCTCGACGCGCTGCTGAACTTCATTGATCAGGAGCTGGAGCCCGCCATGCGCGAGCATTATCATTGCCCCGTCAAGCCGCTCGATCTAGTGTACGGCTACGCTGGCTGCCACTCGAATTTCTACCCCAACTTCGCCGCCGTCGCCAGCGAGAAGAACGTTCCCCTCTTTAAACTCATCACCGCAACCTGTGCCATTGACCGCAGATCGCCCAGCGTGGAGTTGATCCGTCAGGTCGCCGACACGTTGTAAATGGAGGAATAGTACTATGACTGTTTATCTGAGCGAACACATCTGCGACTCCGCCCGCAAGAAGCTGGAGGCAGCCGCCACCATCGTGGACAACTTCGACCACCCCGAGGAGATCGACGCTATCATCGTGCGCACCGCTCCCGTCACCGCCGAGCTGCTGGAAAAGGCCACCAAACTCAAGGTCATTGGCAAGCACGGCGTGGGCTACAACAATGTGGACGTCGCCGCTGTCAAGGCTAAGGGCATTCCCATGGTCTACACGCCGCTGGCCAACGCCGACTCCGTGGCAGAGATGGTCGTGGGCCTATTCCTGCTGCTCGAGCGCGGCCTTTACGCCGCGAACCAGAAGTGCCGCCGCGGTGAGTTTCAGAAGATCGCCCCCGCAGACTTCCTTGGCACGCAGCTGCGTGGCAAGACGCTCGGTCAAATTGGCATGGGCAATATTGCCCAGCGCATCGCCAAGATCCTGTGTGACGGCTTCGGTGTGAAGATTCTCGGCTACGACCCGTTCATCTCGACCGACGAGGCGGTCAAGCGTGGCTTCGAAAAGGTCGAAACCGTCGCCGAGCTGCTCGAGCGAGCGGACATGGTTAACATCAACGTTCCGCTCATCGACAGCACCCGCAACTTGATCGCGGGCGAGATGTTCAACCACTTCAAGCCCAGCGCGGTTCTGGTCAACGCCGCCCGCGGTGGCATCGTGAACGAGGAGGATCTCTACGACGCGCTCGTGAGCGGCAAGCTCAAGGCCGCCGCCTGCGACACCTTCGTCGTTGAGCCGCCCAAGCCGGGCCGCTACAAGGATCTCTTTTCGCTGGAAAACTTCAGCGCCACGCCGCACCTCGGCGGTAACACGGACGACGCGCTGGAGAATGCCGGCAATCAGGTCGTGGACGACATTCTCACTGTGCTCGCCGGCGGCAAGCCCTCCTGCCTGATCCCTGAGCTGCGCTGAAGCACCGCCATCTTCTCTCTCACTTTCCCTTCACCTACCCCCGCAGCCGTTTTCCGCTTTTCGGCTGCGGGGTTTTTCTATCCTGCGCATTGACAGCCCGCACCCAGCCGGGCTATACTGGAGAAAAACCGTCCGATTGCGGGAAAGCGAGGGGATTTCACCATGGTGATCGAACTGAATATTGCCCGGCGCGTCGTATCCGAGCTGCACGACGCGATCCGCCAACCCATCAACCTCATGGACGAGAATGGGCGCATCATTGCGAGCACGGACGCCTCCCGCATCGGGACGGTGCACTCTGCCGCCTGCCAGGCCATACGGGAGAACATGGAGTGTCTCGTCGTGCGGGCGGACGGGGAATATGCCGGCTCGCGCATCGGCGTGAATGTCCCCCTCCGCTTCGATGGGAAGATTGTCGGCGTGGTGGGCGTCACCGGCGGAAATTACGAGGAACTCAGCCGCTATGTTCACCTGATCCGGACAACGACCGAGGCGTTGCTGCGCGTGCAGGCGGGCAGGGCAGAGGAGACAAATGCGGAGCGCCGCGTGCAGGCTCTCTGGGAGGATGTGCTCTTTCGGCCGGACGAGCCGTCGCCCAGTGCGCTGCGCGCGCTGGCGCAGTTCTGTGCGCTCGAGCCGTCCGACACCTTCGGCGCGGCGGTGATCAAGCCGACCTGTGTCGGAAGCTCAGCCCCCGCCTCCTGGCAGGAGGCCGTGCGGAGTATGGCAGGCCATATGGGCAGCGCACTTTCCCTCTACTGCGCGCCGGATTATGCGGCGCTATTCTTCCGCGAGGCATCGGCAGAGCTGCTCGGACAGCTCGACGCGCTCGCCGCGCTTCCAGAAGGCAGTGCGGCGTTTTCCGTCGGCTTTACCCGCCAGAAAAACGAACTATCCGCTCTGCGCCAGGGCTTTCGCCGCGCCCAGACGGCCTGCCGTGTCGCGCGGCTTCGAAGCGCACGGTGTGCCGTATGCTACGACAACCTGACGCTTGAGCTGCTGCTCCCCGACCTCGCCCCCCAGACCTGCCACGACTATCTCGACCAGCTCTTTGCCGGACAGGGCGGCGAAGCGCTTCGGCGCTGGCGCACACTTCTCACCGTCTTTTTTGCTTCCGACGGCTCGGTCACAAAAACCGCCGAACAGCTCTTTGTGCATAAGAATACCGTGCAGTATCAGCTCCGCAAAATCGCGGAGGCCACCGGATTTGACCCCCGACGCATGGATCACGCAGCCATTTTCCAGATGGCGCTTCTCCTCATTCCGGACGAACCTTGACGCTTCATGCCCCCTCTTTTGTTACCAATAACAAAAGAGGGGCGTTTTTTCTTGGTATGCGCTACAATGACAAGTCGACGCGCGAATGCTATACTGAATCCATATCAAAAGATGGGAGAGCGCCCCTTTGCGGGTGCGAAAGCGATATGAAGGTTATCATTGCCGCTGACTCCTTTAAGGGAAGCTGTTCGGCGGAGGAAGCCGTCTCCGCTATGGAGCGCGGCGTCCACAAGGTCTTTCCCGATGCGCAGACGGTCGGGATCCCCGTTGCTGACGGCGGCGAGGGGACGGTCGATGCGCTCGTCGCCGCCACGGGCGGGAAGAAGGTCTGTATCACGGCGCACGACCCACTGGGCCGCCCCATTTCCGCAGAATATGGCGTTCTGCCGGATGGCACGGCCGTCGTGGAGACCGCCGCAGCCTCCGGCCTGCCGCGGCTGCGGCCCGAGGAGCGTGACGCGTTACATGCGACCAGCTGCGGAACAGGCGAGCTGATCCGCCACGCGCTCGAGCACGGCGCACGCCGCCTGATCCTTGGTCTGGGCGGCTCAGCCACCACGGACGGCGGCATGGGGCTCGCGCAGGTGCTCGGCGTCGCGTTCCTTGACGCCGACGGCAAGGCGCTCGCTCCGGGCGGCGGCAGCCTCGCGCGGCTCGCACGCATTGAAACCGATGCAATCGTGCCGCAGGCCAAGGACTGCACGTTCATTCTCGCCTGCGATGTGCGCAACCAACTATGCGGTACGGAGGGCGCAGCTGCCGTGTTCGGCCCGCAGAAGGGCGCAACGCCCGAGCAAGTCGCTCTGCTTGATCAGGCGCTCTCCCGCTATGCGTCCGTCCTCTCCTCCCAGCTCGGCAGCGACGCCGCGCAGCGGGACGGCGCGGGCGCCGCAGGCGGGATTGGCTGCGCCATGATGGCCTTTTTCGGCGCATCTTTCCTCTCCGGCATTGATTTGGTTCTCGACGCCGCGGGATTTAGCACCGCAGTTGCCGGTGCCGACCTCGTTCTTACCGGCGAAGGACGGCTGGACGCACAGTCCGCTTACGGCAAAGTACCTTGCGGCGTGGCCCGCCGGGCCAAGGCCGTCCGGAACGTACCCGTCCTCGCCATCGGCGGCGCGCTTGGCGACGGCGCGGAATCCCTGTACAGCTGCGGCGTGGACGCACTCGCGAGCACCGTCAGCCGCATCACGACCCTCAAGAGCGCCATGACCAACGCCGTCGCGTCAATTGAGGAAACCACTGCGCGTACCATGCGTCTGCTTGACGCGGGACGAAAAATGGAGCAAAATAAGGTATCTTAACAAAAATACAGTAAGGAGACAAGACCATGAAAATTGTTGTACTCGACGGCTATACGGAAAATCCCGGCGATCTGAGCTGGGGCGGGCTGGAGCAGCTCGGCGATGTAACGGTCTATGACCGCACCTCCTACACGGAATCCCCGCTCATTGCCGAGCGCATCGGTGACGCAGAGATTGTTGTGATGAACAAGACCCCCATCTCGCGTGCGACGCTGGACAAGTGCCCGAACATCAAGCTCATCGCGGTACTTGCCACCGGCTATAACGTGGTGGACATCGCCTATGCCAAGGAGAAGGGCATTCCCGTGTGCAACGTGCCCAACTACGGCGGCTACTCCGTCAGCCAGTTCGCCATCGCCCTGATGCTTGAAGCCTGCCTGCACATCGGCCACCACAACCAGACCGTTCACGACGGCAAGTGGCAGAACGGCAACGAGTGGTGCTACTGGGATTATCCCCTCATTGAGCTTGCAGGCAAAACCTACGGCCTGCTCGGCTGCGGCAAGATCGGCTATCACACGGCAGAAGCGGCCAAGGGCCTCGGAATGCACGTCATTACCTACGACAAGTATCCCTCACAGGCCGCCCGTGATCTGGGCGTGGAATTCGTGGAGCTCGACGATCTCTTCGCCCGCTCTGATGTGCTGGGCCTCCAGATGCCTCTCATGGAGTTCAACACCGGCATCATCAGGAAGGAAAACATCGCCAAGATGAAAGACGGCGTCATCATCATCAACAACAGCCGCGGCCAGATGGTCGTCGAACAGGATCTGGCTGACGCACTCAACAGCGGCAAGGTCGCCTTCGCCGGCCTGGACGTGGTGTCCACCGAGCCGATCCGCGCCGACAATCCCCTGCTCAAGGCCAAAAACTGCATCATCACTCCCCATATGTCTTGGGGCTCGCAAGGCAGCCGCCAGCGCATCATGGACACGACAGCGGAGAACGTCAAGGCCTTCCTCGCCGGCAGCCCGGTCAACGTTGTCAACCGGTAAAAGGAGCGTGCAGATATGGAACACCGTCGTTTCGGGTCGGATTGTGTGATTCGCATTCAAAAGGGCGAGGAAATCCTCGCCGCGCTCCGTCAGGTCTGCACACAGGAAAATATTGTGCTGGCCTCCGTCAATGGGATCGGCGCGGTGAACGACGTGACGCTCGGCGTGTTCAATAGCAAGAAGTTCGTGTATGAGTCCACGCGCTACACCGGCGATATGGAGATCGTCTCCTGCATGGGCAATGTCACGCAGAAGGACGGCGAGGTGTACCTGCACCTGCACATGGCCGTTGCCAACGCAACGAAAGGCGTGGTCTACGCTGGCCACCTCAACGATGCGAAGATCAGCCTGACGGGTGAGTTTATCCTGCGCATCATCGACGGCAGGGTCGAGCGCGAGTATTCGCCCGAGGTGGGCCTGAACCTCTTCCGGTTCTGAGTCCTTGAGGTCAGCCAGTCTGACGGCATTGTTGCCCTGTGTGGTCGATGTATGTCTCCGCCTCCGTGAGGAAAATTCTGGAGATCGGGACGATCTTGTACCCCTTACTGAGCAGATAGTCCAGAATGTCCGGCAGCGCCTCCGGCATATGCCCCCGCATTGCGGAAAAGCACGTTCGAGCCGCCGCTCACCTTTGATGTCACACACCGGGTGGTTTTCCCTGTTGAAATGCATTTCCATTGGAATGCCTACTGCATTTTCCACCGCTAATGTGAAGTGCTATGAACGCAAGATATGTGGCAAGCAAGAAGATCCCGCCGGAGACGGTGCAGGAGATGATGCGCCGCTCGCTCTACCACATCAAGTGATACTTTAGCAAGGACCGGCCTGAACACCAACAAGGGCAAGGCGGAGAGCCAAAAGAGCGTCGTGAAGTACGCCAAATGGTATACGCGGAAAAGGAGAAGCAGTACCCAGCCTCGTTCAAGGTAGACTTTGTCGGAAAGCCATATGAGGGCGCGTGCTACTACCGCATCACCCACTGCCCCATCTGCGCCTATGCGGAAAGGCCGGGCATCTCGGAGCTGATGCCACTGTTCTGTGAGCTGGACGAGGTCATGGTCTCCCTCCAGCACGGCGTGCTGCACCGCAGTCAGACGCTGGCAGGCGGCGGTAAATACTGCGATTACTTCATCGCAGGAGACAAAGAGTAACTGCAAAAGCAAGAGGCAGCGTGACTTTCGTCACGCTGCCTCAGTCTATCGAAAAAGCCCAGCTCAAGCTGGACTTTTTCGACAGACTGACTCCCGGCATCCGCTGATGTGGATGCCGGGAGTTTGTTCCGTATTAAGCCTTTCCAAATCGTCAAAATGTGTAAGTTGTGTGTAAGCTCACAGCACCTTGTCACAGAAAATCACGGTTCAGCGGAAAAATTCGCAGTTTTCAGCCAAGAATCTTCGGGAATCAGGCGGTCTTTCTATCTCTTAGTACATGCCGTCCATGCCGCCCATGCCGGCGGGAGCCGCGGGTGCGGGAGGCTCGGGCTTGTCGGCGACCAGCGCCTCGGTG